>NZ_PCYV01000033.1:0-27621 GCF_002553785.1 Lactobacillus sp. UMNPBX15 | reverse complement strand
AGGAAAATAAATCAGATAAATATTTAAGAAATTAAGGTTAGACTAATGGTTCACAACCTACCGCAAAAATATTGACACTTACCTCAACCACTTCTATTTGCTTTTATTTGTAGAAGTCTGTAAAATTATTATTGACTTTGTATCTATTTATTTATAAATAAAGGGGTAACAACTTTGACTGAAGAAGAAAAGAACGCTCAAGCTCAAGCTAATAAAGAAAATGAAGAAAACGACGACCTTAAAGTCGTAATGCCAGAAGCTAACAAGACTACTATGCCACAGGAAGAATTCAAAGAACAACCTGATTACTTAAAGGTCTTCGCTAACTTCTACATCGCTGAATTCGATGAAGACGATCTTGAAGTTATCAACCTTTACGATGAAAATCACAACATGGTTGATATCAATCGCTATGTTTTAAACAACATCCACTTCCCACGCAAGAAGTTGGTTGATCATGTGTTACAATACCACGACTACAACTTTAAGGACTTGCTTAAGACCATGGAAGAAAAGACTGGTGTTAAGCCAGAAGAAATGCTTACTTATGAAGCATGGGAAAAATGGGACGAAGACCAACGTACTAAGATTCCTTCATCACTTTCATAATTTATATCAAAAAGGCTCCCTGTATGGGAGCTTTTTTACTGCATATTTTTTATTATAATGCACTAACTTTATCATCACCAAATTCTAGATTCAATTTCTGACAAATCTCACTTGCATTGTCCAGCGAAATAGACGAAAATAGGTACAACAAGGGAAAATGTCATCGTGGCATTTTCTTTTTTTATTAAAACTACAATTTTGTTGTGGGAGATAACGAGATGATGAATAATAAAGCTAAACGCATGAGCGCGGCTGGCTTACTGATCGCCATCGGTATTGTTTACGGCGATATCGGTACTAGTCCGCTTTATGTTATGAAATCAATTGTCGAAGGCAATGGCGGCATTGGTAATGTAAATCGTGACTTTATCATTGGATCAATTTCATTGGTTCTTTGGACTGTAACGCTACTAACTACCTTACAAACCGTAATTATTGCCCTCAAGGCAACTAACCACGGAGAAGGTGGGATTTTTGCCTTATACACATTGGTTAGAAAACGAGCTAAATGGCTGGTTCTACCAGCGCTAATTGGTGGTGCCGCTATTTTGGCCGATGGTACTTTAACTCCAGCAGTTACAGTTACAACTGCGATTGAAGGACTGAAAGGACTGAACTTTGGCGGCAATGTACCCGTTTCTACTCAAAACATGGTTATTGCCATCACTGTAGTCATTCTGCTAGTTCTGTTTTCTATCCAAAAAATGGGAACTAGTATCATTGGTAAAGCCTTCGGCCCAATCATGTTCCTTTGGTTCACTTTTTTGGGTGTAATGGGTGTAATGAACATGGCTGGTGACTGGTCAATCTTGCAAGCAATCAATCCCATCTACGCTATTAGGTTACTAGTTAGTCCATATAACAAGGCAGGTCTCTTTATTTTAGGATCAATCTTCCTGGCTACTACTGGTGCTGAGGCCCTATATTCAGACGTTGGTCACGTTGGTAAAAGCAATATTATTGGTTCTTGGCCATTTGTTTTTGTTTGCTTGTCACTCAACTACTTTGGTCAAGGCGTTTGGATTTTGAACAACCCAACTTACCGTCCTGCAGACGGCGGTGTGCTCAATCCATTCTTTGAAATGATGGCTAACATCAGATTGTTTGCCATCATTTTGGCTACTATTGCTGCTGTTATTGCTTCTCAGGCCCTAATTACTGGTTCATTCACTTTAGTTGCAGAAGCTTCAGGCTTGAAGTTCTTGCCAAGAATGAACATCAACTACCCATCTAACGAAAAAGGACAAATTTATATTCCTTCCATTAACAAGGGTATCTGTGTTGCTACTATCGCAATCGTCTTATACTTCCAAACTTCAGCTCACATGGAAGCAGCTTATGGTCTGTCCATTACAATTTCAATGTTAATGACTACCATCCTGCTTTATGAATGGTTAGTAATGAAGAAAGTCAACACTGTTTGGAACTGGATCTTCTTGATCTTCTTGATCTTCTTCGGTGTCCTTGACATCATGTTTATGATTTCAAGTTTGACTAAATTTACTCATGGTGGTTACGTTTCACTCTTCATCGCTGGTGCTATCGGCTTCGTAATGTATGTTTGGTATTACGGCAACAAGGTTCGTGACAAGCGTGAAGCTCGCAATGCTTACGTTCGCTTAGATGAATATACCGACATGTTAACGAACTTAAGTCACGATGAAAATTACCCAACTTATGCTACCAACTTGGTTTACATGGCCAACGTTAAGTACAACAAGTTTATCAAACGTGAAATCCTGTACTCAATTTTGGATAAAAGACCTAAACGAGCAAAGGCTTACTGGTTTGTCACTGTCAATGTTACTAACGAGCCATTTACCGCTGAATATGCTGTTAACACTTACGGTACTAAGAACGTGATTAACATTCAGCTTTATCTTGGATTCAAGAAGCAGACCAGTGTGAACGTCTACATTCGTCAGATTGTTCACGACTTGATTGCTGACGGAACGATCGAGGCACAACCACAGGAATACACCACTACCCCAGGACGGGACGTTGGTGACTTTGCCTTCGTAATTGTTCAAGACGTAATTAGTCCGCAAACGCAATTAGTAGGATATGAAAAATGGTTAGTCGAAGCTCGTGTTCGTTTGCAGAACCTTTCTTCCAATCCTGCTTCCTGGTTCGGATTGGAATACGCTGACACAATCATCGAGCGGATTCCATTAATCCTTGGTCGACCAAATCCATCCTATATTAAACGGATTAAACCAAAAGATTATTCCAACGCTAAAACAAAATAACCATCAAAAAAAGACTCCGAACAGGAGCCTTTTTTAGTGCAAAAAATTTATTAATGGGTAATAAGTTATAAAGGGCTGCAGTGTAGTAGCAGCACTGTAGTCATTCTTATTATAGGAGCTTATATGTAATTTAGCTAATTTTTCATACTCGATATTAAGAAAAGTTACTTACCAAATTACTACTCTCTTTTCAGGAGCAAGCCACATACCATCATTTTCAGTCACATCAAAAGCCTTATAGAATTCTTCTTGGCATTGTGATTGAACGTTGGCACGCTCTGGACCGGGTGCATGAACATCAATAGATACTTGTGTCTTGATTGACTCTGGCAATTGTTTAGTTGCCCAAACGCGAGCAAAGTTTTCAAACAACTCTTGCATTGCCTTCTTATCAGCACCTTCACCCTTATTAGCTTCAACAGCAGCAGTTAAACCACCTTGGTCGGCAATATTTTCAGACACGATTTGCTTACCGTTCAAGGTTACAGGGCCATATTCAATACCATCAAACAAGTCGATTTCAGCTTGCGTTCTCTTCTTGAATTCAGCAAAATCTTCATCAGTCCACCAATTCTTCATGTTACCAAACTCATCGAATTGAGCACCGTTATTGTCAAAGGCATGTGATACTTCGTGTGCAATAACAACGCCGATTCCACCATAATTAGTAGCACGACTTTGTTTCAAGTCATAGAATGGTTTTTGCAAAATTGCAGCTGGGAAAGTTAAATCATTTCTTTGTGGGTCGTAACATGCATTAACCATATCACCTGGCATCAACCATACCGTACGGTCAACATCTTGGTACAATTTCTCAAGATTGTACTTAATTTGTTCCCGACCAAATTGCACTTCATTTTCATAAAGGCTAGCAGTTGGATCAACTTGTAAACGGTCATAGATTTCTTCAATCTTGTCTGGATAACCGATCTTCAAGATCAAAGCGCGCAACTTAACGATTGCCTTATCCTTAGTTGCTTGAGAAAGCCATGAATTTTCACGAATTCTCTTTTCATAAACATCAAGCATCTTGTGAATCATATCAGTCACGTCTGCTTTAGCTTCTGCGCCAAAGTAAGTTTGACCATAGTAGACACCTACTACTTCGCCGAAGTCACCATTAGTAATATGATATGCCTGCTTAACGCCACTTGAAAGCTCAGGTTGGCCTGACAAAGCTTGACTAAATGGAAAGGCAGCTTCACGGAAATCTTGTGACAAGCTGTAAGCTACGCCATTAATAAACTTAACCAGCATCCAAGCCTTAATTTCAGCAAAGTTTTCTTCATTCAACAATTCTTCCGCGTGATCTAAGTAACGTGGTTCAGTTGAAATTACCCGTTCTGGCTTCTTGGTAAATAATCCGCCCAAGAAGTAATCCATCTTGAAGGAATCGAATTTTGCTTCAAAGTCAGTCAATGAAACTGGATTATAAGTTGCTGGATAATCAGCCCATTCTTCAGTTGACTTAACTACCTTAGCAATCTTAGCGTCATACTTAATTGCCAAGCCAGCGTAATCTTCTGCGTCCTTTTCATCAAGTCCGGCCATTGTTAACAACTTAATAGATTGCTTTTTCAAAACATCCAATAACTTCTCAGCAGCTGGAGTCTTGTAAGTAGTCGTATCTGGCAAGAAAGTACTTGGACCACCAAAATTCAATGAGTGAATCTTAGTATTCTTCATATCTGCTTCAACACTGAAAGCAAATGGAACGGCAAAACCATTCTTGTAAAAATCTGCTGCCTTCAAGTTAAAGTCAGCGAAGTTGCGCAAGTCTAAAATTTCGTGCAAATCTGCCTGAATAGGTGCGGCACCATCCGCATTTCGCTTGTCAAAGTTTTTAGCAACCTTGTAAAGCTCAACTGCCTTCTTGAAGTTAGGCACAGTAGGCAGTTCCTTCTTACCAGCAGCAAAATCTGCAAAATCTTGCATCAAGTTCTTTTCAATATTAAGATCGATCCCATCAAATGAACTGGTTCTTGAACGATCAGATGGAATTTTAGCCTTTTCCAACCATTCTGAGTTAACAGCCAAATATAAATTATCTTGTAGACGCGCTGAAGTATTAGCCTTAGTAATGTCACCAGCACCGCCGCGTACGTTAAAATACATTAAATTACCTCCCTAGTGGAAAAATTTTTTTATATAAAAACATGATAGCATTATAAAAAAATTAACGCTATCATATTGCTTTTATTTTACAAATAATTTTAGTTTTTTCTGTAGTTTCGCATGCATTGGAATAAGCATGACTAAAAGCAAAAAGATACCAATTGCAGCAACAGCAAAGAATTGAATATAGCCGAAATCTTCAATGATTAAACCACCAAATAACGGCCCTAGAGCTCGACCAATTGACGATGCAGACAAGGTTAAGCCTTGATACTTGCCCTTACTAGAATCGGGCGACAGATCATTGACATAAGTTGGAATCGACGGCATTGCGGTTGCTTCACCTAAAGTTAAGATAACCATGGATAAGGCGAAATGTGCAAAATCTTTGGCAAAAATCAAAGTAACAAAAGAAATTGCAAACATCAAAGTGCCAAATAAAATTTGTCTAAATAAGCTCTTAAAGATAGTAAAACGACTTAAGATAGCTTGCACGATGACAATAATTCCGGCATTGATGGTCCATAACAAACTATACAGATGAAAAGGAATGCCCAAAGAAACCATGTAGACAGACAAGTTTGATTCCCAGTTCATGTACATCAACCAAATTACAGCGATCGTAACAAAAAAGCCAATTGACATAATCAGATTGTATTTTGGCATCGGCTCAAAGGCCTTCTTCTTTGATTCGCCTTTGTTAGCCAAACGCTCCTTGTGGAACTGAATCATTGGCCGATAATTAATAATTGCGTTAACGCAAACGCCAACGAATAAAAGACCAGCAATGACAAATAATAAAGTCACTGAATAATCATAAAGATAACCTACTGCTAATGTCCCACAAACGACCCCAACATTTTGAGCAAAGTAGATCATATTGAAGACATAACGACCTGGCTTAGATTTAATACTAGTAGCAATCGAGTTAATCAATGCTCCATTCCAGCCGCCCAAAAAGCCAGTTAAAGTCATCCAGAGCCAATATAACGGCCAACTATGATTCAAAGCCATGCCAAACAAGACAGCCGCATCTAAAGCAGCCCCCACAATCAGCAAGACATATGGATCCATATGGTCATAGCACCAGCCTGAAATAAATGACCCAATCATATTTGCAACACAGTTGAACAGCAAAACGACACCCACTAAAGCTAGTGAAACGCCAAGATGGTCGTGCAGGTAAACTGAAGTCAATGGCCAAATGAAGCTGGAACCCAGCCACGTTAGTAATTGGCCTAGAAGAAGCCAATGCAATTTGATTTCATCAGCTGGTTGTTTTCCATGTGCTGTGCGCATTTTCTCTCTTCCCTTCTTTTTAATCATTCTCTCAATCTAGTCTAGCAAGAATTGTGATTTTTTGCACGAGGGCAAAAGAAAAAGCTGCATCCCTTACTAGAACACAGCCCAACAAGTTAAATTTTTTTCTTTTCTTCAGTCCAGCTTCTAATTTCCGTCACATCTTGTGCTACCTCCAAGCAGCCCAGATACTTTCCATTTTTATCACGTACTGCATAATAGCGTAGGTATAAGCAGCGCTTCATCTTGTGTGGAGTAAAGTGAAACTCATACTTGTCAACTTCACCTGAATGAAATTGCGCAAAAATCTTTTTAATTAACGGTCTACTTTTAGCAGTGTGACACGAGAATACGTCATTGCCAATAGCATTGCGCGAGTGCGGATAAATCTCAGCACCGCCGCCAAAATAAGCTACCTTATCGTGTTCATCAATAAAGGTCAATGCAAATGGCAACATATCCAAAATTGCATTTAACTGCTCTAAATTTAACCTTCCTTCTTCAAAATTAATGAGGAAGGATGAAAGATTGCTAACAGAAATAGGCCCTGCTTCTTTTTTAGCTTCCTTTGGCTTCCAATTCATTGGCTTGCGAATCAGGGTATAGCCAATCTGACTCTCTTCGCGTTTAACGTTGTACCAATCATCTTGATCAGCTACCTCGTCAATCATCGGAATCATAATGCTCTCCTCTTTAAAGATCATCTCAATCACTTCATGACTCGCCTTTTTAATTGCCTCAGCCAACTGATCTTTATCTGGATGCTCCTCACCAGCAATCTTGCTTGCATCCCCAATTAAATCGCGAATATCATCATCAACGCCCCACATCACTTCGGGCGGAGCTGTAATGCCATATTTATTCATTAATGGAAAAAGCGAGGTCTCCTTACGTCGGTAATGCTTATCGATTGTTGCCAAATCACTCAATTCTTTTCTGATTTTATCCAGTGTATCTTGACCTGCTTGATACTTTTTCAAATCTGGCAAGAGTGCGTCATTAACCAATGATTTCAGTACCATATTTTCCAGCTTAATCGTATGCACCGGGTGCCCCGGAGTAGCAAAATCAGGATTTACCGCATTCTCCTTGATATTACCCTTAAAGACATCGGCATGCACATTACACAGGTATTGAATCTCTGCTGGGTTTAACCCCTGCTTGATTAATTCGCGCTCTGCCGCTGTAATTTCGGCCACATCAACCTGATCGAATTCTTCTTGAAACATCTTCTTTGCGGTCGCAAAATCGCCGCCGTTTTGAATATAATGCAAAATTTTCAGGATTGCGTCCTGTCTTTTTTTATCAGTCATTGATTACCTTGTATCCTTTATCTTCAAATGCTTTTTTCACTTTAGCCAAATCAAGTTTCATTGCCTGGGCTCCCAATGGAATGGTCATCACACGCCCCACCGTTTTAAGCAATCCAGGAATTTTAATTCTAGTAAAACCACAATCGTACATAAGTTGAACAAAGTCAGGGTATTCATCTGCCATTTTCTTGATCGGTACTGAAAAGTCGATAATCTTCTCTTTAGTGGCTTTCTCCTGCTTAATTTGATCATCATGGTTAGTTACACCTAATTGCTTTTTAGCTGCACTAGAAAGACGCTCTGTCGTCCAGACGGGATACCAGACCAACTTAATGTCACAAGACTTAATTCCAGCAACTGAAAGAACAGCTTTTTGAATATGTTGTTCCAAATAATCAGATAAAGGGCAACCCATAATTGTCAAAGTCATCTTAATGGTTGCCTTATCTCCTTCGATATCGATGCCATAAATCAGACCAAGATTTACTACATCAACTTGTAATTCTGGATCAATCACTTGGGTCAAGGCCGTCATGATTTGATCAACTTGTTTAATATTTTTTTCTTCCATTTTTTCACCTAGCAAAAAAGTCCAGAAAATCATTCCGGACTTTAGTTTATCTTATTTTTGCAATTTATCCCAGATGACAACCTTGCCTGCCTTCATCGACTTTGGCACATCAATAATTCGTTGGTTACTAGAACCTCTGAATTGCAGGGTTAAATCCTTTAAATCATTCATAAAGCGGCCATCAACTAGAATATCTATCTTAGACAACATTTCCTTTTTATCAGGTGTTTCTTTTTGCAATTCATCCCAAGTATATCCAGACCAGGACCAGATGTCCTTACTGTGGCCAAATTCTTTTCGAATTCGGTTAATAATTCTTAAACAAACCCAAGTATTCAAGAATGGCTCTCCGCCTAGTAAGGTTAATCCCTGCACGTATGGCTGGCCCAAGTCTTTAATAATGCGGTCTTCCAATTCTTGCGTATATGGAAAACCATAATTAAAGTTTTGGGCTGCTAAATTATAGCAACCAGGGCAATCGAACAAACAGCCTGAAACATAAAGACTACATCTAACGCCTTCACCATCAACAAAGTTAAATGGCTTATAATCCGCAATTTTATGTTTAGAATAATCCTCAGTCTTCCACTCTTGTGGTTTTGGATTTTTCGGCTTGCGGTGCATTCTTTTTAACTCACGTTGGTGATCTAACTGTGGCTTATATTGGTCAGGATCCACAAACATGGTATCCCCACCCATATTAACCTTGATCAAATTACTCCGGATATCTGGTCCTTCTTGAGTGTTTTTATCTTTTTCAGGCATTAGTACTCACCGTTTTTTACTTCTTCTTCGGTAGCTAAACTATCTTCCATGCCAAAGTCCATATGCTTAACCCGGTGCACGATTTCTTCATGACGACCGTGAACCATTGGCCGCTTCAATGGGTTGCCCAAGTAGCCACAAGTTCGCTTGACACAATCACAAGTAGCAGGATCATGATTACCACACTTAGGACATTCAAAACCCTTGGCAGTAGACTTGAATTCACCAGCAAAACCGCACTTATAACATTTATCAATTGGCGTATTAGTTCCTAGATAGCCTACCTTGTCATAAGCCCAATCCCAAACTGCTTCAAGGGCTGCTGGATTTTGCTTCAAGTTAGGGTACTCACAATAATGGATAAAACCACCTGCAGCATAATATGGATATGGTGCTTCAAAAGTCAACTTTTCAAATGGGGTTGGGTGCTTACGAACATCATAGTGGAACGAATTAGTGTAGTATTCCTTATCAGTGATGTCCTTCACCTTGCCAAACTTTGCCGTATCGAGCCGGCAGAAGCGATCAGTTAGACTTTCACTAGGAGTTGAGTACAAACTGTAATGCCAATGATATGGGTCCTCTTTTTCCCACTTAGCACACAAGTCATGCATTTTCTTCACGATCTCAATTGTAAAATCATGTGCTTCTTCATTGTGTTCCCAATCAGGACCATAAAAGACTGTCCCTACTTCGTACAAACCGATGTAGCCTAACGAAATCGTAGCTCGACCATTTTTGAAAAGCTCGTTAACATCATCACCTGGCTTAAGTCGTTTACCAAAGACGCCATATTGATACATAATTGGCGCATTTTCAGGCTTAGCTTGAATTGCACGTCTACCCTTAAAGGCTAAAGCTTGGTGGCAAGTCCGCATTCTAGTATTGAAGATTTCCCAGAATAACTTCTTATCGCCATGACTCTCCATGGCAATTCTTGGCAAGTTAACAGTTACAACACCCAAGTTCATTCTGCCCGAGTTAACTTCCTTACCATTTTCATCCTTCCAGCCTTGTAAGAATGAACGACAGCCCATTGGAGCCTTGAAAGAACCTGTAATTTTCTTGATCGTATCATACATTAAAACGTCTGGATACATCCGCTTAGTTGAACATTGAATAGCCAGTTGTTTAACATCGTAGTTAGGGTCCCCTGGATGTAAGTTCAAGCCCTTCTTAATGGTGAAAACTAATTTAGGGAAAATTGCGGTTCTGCGTTCTCTACCCAATCCTTTAATTCTGATACGCAAGATATCTTTTTGAATTTCTTTTTCAATCCAAGAAGTACCTAAACCAAAACCTAAAGTAGTAAATGGCGTTTGTCCTTGGCTAGAGAACATGGTATTAATCTCATATTCCAAGCCTTGCATGGCATCGTAAATGTCCTTCTTAGTTTGACTCTTAGCATATTCTTCCAGCTTTTCAGGATCATCAATAAACTTGCCAGCATCCTTTAAATGCTTTTGGTAGTTTTTCTCTGCAAAAGGAGCCAACACTTCATCAGCTCGATCAAAAGAACAGCCACCATATTGACTAGAAGCTACATTAGTAATAATTTGCGTAACTTGATGTGTAGCCACATTGATTGAGTTAGGACTAGTCATATAGGCATTTCCAATCTTGAAGCCATTAGTTAGCATATCCTTAAAGTCAATCAAACAGCAGTTAGTCATTGGTGAAAGTGGTGTGTAATCCAAGTCATGCCAGTGAATATCACCGCGCAAGTGGGCTTTAGCAATGTGCTCAGGCATCATGGTCAAACCAACTGTTTTACCAACGGTCCCGGCAGTTAAATCACGTTGAGTACTGAAGACCTCACTATCTTTGTTGGCATTCTCGTTAACAATCGTTGGGTCACCATTAACCATTCGCTTTAACCGTGCACGAGTATCGGTTTGTTTAATCCATTCCTCTTCATCGTGCTTGCGGTATTGCACATAAGCTTTAGCTTCATCCAAATAACCCAACTCATTTAGGCTATCTCTAAAAGCAACTGCTACATCTTGTGCATTTACTTCATCAGCAGCATCTAGTTTAGCCACAATTTTTTCAATTACAGCAGGTGCTACATTATCTAAATCTAGGTTATGCAAAACCATGTTGAGTTTAAAAATTGCGAACGGATACTTTGACCCATCACGTTTAACAAAAGTTTTAGGCGTATTAAATTTTGTTACATTTTGTTGGTTAAATTCTTCTTTTAGCATTTCAATCACTCCAAATATCGTGTCTTTATCATAGCACAAAGCACAACATCTTGTATTATGTTCAAATATAGATGAATATATCTTGTATTAACCAAAAGACCATTAAATTGGGAAATGATTCAGCTAAAATTTTTTAGAAAAAAAGAGAGGCATTTTTTACCTCTCAATTTAAACTATTTGTTTAATTTTTTATTTTCTTCGTCAAAGATCTTACCCTTATTAACTTCATAGTAAGTCTTGTAACGTTTGAAGTAGTTATGGAACATGTACTTCATCAATAACCAGCGCTTGAAGTTTCTATCCTTGTCATAAAAGACAGTAGTACCATAGCGGCCCTCACGAATAAGTTCGTCAGCAGTCGTCTTATAGTCGTTGTCATAAGCATAATTATTGAAGATCTTCTTAGGCACGCCTAACCAAAGCTTGTATTTAGATTCAAGCTTATTACCATAAACTGTTTCCTTATCTTTCAAGGCATCTTCAACATAGTCATCAATGTACCATTTAGCCAAGTTGTAACCATTCAAAGTTACGTAGAAGCTAGAACGTCCCTGACGTAAGTTGATTTCGAAGAACTTGAATTCACCATCACGTGGATCATATTTGATATCAAAGTTGGCCATACCAGTGTAGTTCAACTTTTCAAGGAATTGTTGTACTTCTTCGTACAATTTTTCATTGTACTCAGGCAAAATCGCCATGTAATTACCAATTGATTGTGGAGTTGGGTCTTCCAATAATGGGTGCCCTAAACACATCATTTTTACTTGGTGGTTCTTATCAACATAAGCATTCAAGGTCCGCATGTTAGAATCATCACCAGGAATAAAGTCTTGCAAAATAAGGTCAGCGTTGTAGCCATGAGTATAAATCTTAGTTACGATATCCTTAAATTCAGCCTTATCTTGAATGGCAAAAGTCTTCTTCCGACCTTCAAATTGACACTTCAACCATGAAACTGGATCTTCCGGCTTTAATTCCACTGGGAAATCAAATGGGACATCCTCGTACTTACCTGACTTGTAGTCATCCATCGTAATGATCTTAGTCTTAGGGTAAGGCAAGCCATATTCTTCCGCAATTTCATAAAAGCCTTCCTTAGAGATTAATTTTTCAAGTAAGTCATATTTTATGTAAGGAACGATAAAGACCTTTTTCAATTCATCTTGGTGCTTAGAAAGCAACTCAGCATAGCCATCACCACAAGCAATCAAGATAACTGGCTCCTCGTGATTCTTGTATTCTTCCATCTTTTTGTGCATCACGTCCATAAAAGTAGGATCGCTACTAAAGCCATGATGCAATTCAACGTCCACAATGCTTGAATAACGAGTAGCAGCAAGTTGAACGTCAGCTAAGGCCTTCACTTTAATGCCATATGCTTCATTAAATGAACGTGCCATACCATACACGTTGATATCACTACCGAGTAAGATCGGCGTAAATTTTTTACTCATCCTCAAAAAATCTCCCTAGAATTATAGTAATTTACCCTGTGAAATTAGCTTAGCAACTTCAGGTTGCACGTGTTGATATTTCTTAACTGTGTTTTCGTAATCAACAAAGAACAACTTGTACCAAACAAGGAAGGTGTAGATAGTCCAGATTTGACGTCTATGTGAGCCATCACCTTCATAGTTGTCGTCAAGTAACTTGATAATCTTCTTTTGGTCAAAAATATCATTGACAAATTCTTCTTCAAAAAGAGCATGAACTTGTTTGTAAAAACGTGGTTCCTTCAACCATTGCTTAATTGGAGTTGGGAAGCCAAGCTTAGGTCTCTTAGCCCACTCATCTGGTAAAACTTTTTCTGAAGCTTTACGCAAAGCATACTTAGTATCATGACGGTTAACTAAGTACTTAGTTGGGATTGAGTTAGCTAATTCTGCAATCTTTTTATCAAGGTATGGTACACGAACTTCCAATGAGTGAGCCATTGAAATCTTGTCAGCCTTTTGTTCAATGTCATTAAGCATGAAGTGGTGCAAGTCAATATATTGCATCTGCTTAACATTGTCAATACCCTTAACCTTCTTGAAGTCCTTTTGATAGATACCGTTCACGGTTAACTTATTGCGGTAAGTAGGCTGCAAAATGCTGTTAGCATCCTTAGAAGTGAAGATAGTTGGATAATCCATATCATAGATCACTGATTGACCAACATAAAATTCACTTGGCTCAGCCAAGTTGGTGTACATATGTACCTTACCTGGGAAATTAGGCATTCTCTTAATCTTATGTGCCAACTTCACGCGCTTCTTTTCAGGCAACTTCTTAAGTTCTGAAGTAAAGACCTTAATAATATCATTGTGCGTGTGCATCCCGTAGTTCACATAACCGGCAAACAATTCATCGGCACCTTCACCAGATAAGGCAACAGTAACATGCTTACGCGCTAATTTACACAAATACCAAAGTGGGATGATTGATGGGTTAGCATCAGGTTCATCCATGTGGTATTGCATTTCTGGGAAGTCACGCATAGCTTCATCAGCATCAACCTTATCGCTGAAGAACTTCCAGTGATTAATATCTGCTAATGCCTTAGCCTTAGAAGCTTCATCATAAGTTGAATCATCAAAACTTACTGAGAAAACGTCATCTGGGTTAAGCAAACTAGTCAAGTATGAAGAGTCGATTCCTTCTGATAAGAAAGCACCAACCTTAACATCAGCGTTTCTATACAAATCAACCGTTTCTTTCAAATCTTCGTTGATCTTTTGCAAAGTTTCTTCAAAGGAAAGGCTATTTTCTTTATATTCAGCATCCCAATATTGATGGGTCTTCATTTCACCATCTTTGTATTCAAACCAGTGGCCCGCTGGGAAGCGGTAAACGCCCTTAAAGAAGGTTTCTTCTAGGTCATTGTATTGATTCATCAAGTATGGCTTAACTGCTTCAACGTTTAATTCGCGCTTAAACTTTGGAAATTCCAAGAAACTCTTAAGTTCTGAACCAACAAGCAAGTGCCCATTTTGGTTACTGTAGTACATTGGCTTAATCCCAAAGAAGTCACGGGCACCATAAAGGGTCTTATTGTTGTCATCCCAAATAAGGAAGGCAAACATCCCGCGAACACGTTTAAGTAAGCCATCCATGCCCCATTCTTCATAGCCGTGCAATAATACTTCAGTATCGGCCTTAGTAGAAAAGACGTGACCTGCCTTAATTAATTCTTCTCTTAATGGTTTAAAGTTATAAATTTCCCCATTAAAAATAATTGCTCGAGTTTTATCTTCGTTATAAATAGGTTGACTGCCCCCACGAAGGTCAATAATTGACAATCTTCTAAAGCCAAGGGCAACTTCATCGTTAGTATAATAACCGTCAGAATTAGGTCCACGGTGTTTAATTGCAGCCATCATTTTACCAATAACAGCTTGTTTTTCATTTATCTTTGGATCATAAAACGCGACAATTCCGCACATAATTTAAATTCCCCTAAGTCAAATCTCTAAATCTTAATATTTGCTATAATATTCACTATTTTTTACTTTAACTTTTTTATTATAAGCTAAACACTTGTAATAGCCAAATACCTTTACTATTCCTTAACTAAATGAAATACACCCGGCGTCTAGAAGCTGCACCATAGCCAAAGGATTGAATGCGGTGTCGTTTTAAATCGACGTTCACAATATAACCCGCAAATTCATTATTTTGATCAATTCTTCGGTCTAAGTTTTTGTTGTATTTAGTTGTTAGCGAATGATTTGGCCCCATCAAGGCAGAACAGTTAAACAAAATATATTGAATCCCGTTGATCCGATACTGGTCTTCACGATGCCGATGTCCACAGAAGTAGGCAATAATTCTCGCATTCTTGATATTGGTAAAATCAAAACCATTTGATAAACGAAATTCTGCTGGAACACCATTGCTAGCGTGCATTCGACCTTTTTCACGTTGATTAAAAGCAACTAGCAGTTCGTGCAAAGAGCGGCCATTATACTTAAGTGCATTAGACCCCTTTCGATTAATCGGGTTGGCATGGGACATGAAGATGATCTTTTTGTTGGAAGAATTAGCCAAAATTTCGATAATTTCCTCAATTTGATCTTCACGCACAGCCAATACAATCTTATTGTCATAGCGCTTTTGCCCGCGGTTATTTAATTCATATGGAACATCTGACGTATTAACTGAAATCACCCGCACGTCATCTAAATCAAAGTATGCCACCCCGTGCTGGCGCGAAACATAATGAATTCCTCGTTGCCGGTACATATCGGGCCACATAATATTTTCGAATTCATTTTCTGGAAATGAGGCTTTTAAATCATGATGTTCATCAAACTTATCATTTTCATCATGATTACCCTTGATACTCAAATATGGCACCTGATCCGACTTAAAAGACTTGTTCAGCTTGACCAATTCACTTTCACTGACCAGGCCAGCATCGGAGCCATCGATCCAGTCACCTAAGTGGACTTTTAAATCTACCAAGCCAGATTGATCTAAATAAGAAAATTCTTGCACATGTTGCAGCCCATTAAAGCCATAAAAATCGCTGCTATCTTTATCTTTAAAGTGAGTATCTGTAATTACACCGATATTGACCGAATTAGTGCCTGGGCGAATATGCTTTTTCACTTCCGTAGTGAAATTATCCAAGTAATTTTCCACCCAATAACGGCGCCCTGTCTTCTTATTATGAAAGGCACGAAAATGACCTAGTTTCGCATTATACTTGCGTAAATATTCCGGTGCTAATTTAGTTGTACTCTCTGGACTAAGTGCTTGTCGCAACACGCCGTCTTCGTCTTGATAAACGGTTAAAACATAGTCCTTACCATGCGGCGTACCATCAACGGCACCAACATGATATTCTCCAACAGTAGTATATTTTTGCATCGGATCAAGCAATTCACTATCTTTATCCATTGCAGAGCGTTTTTTGGCGCCAACGATTCGATCAACTATTCCCTTTATGTGTTTAAACAAATTCATCTTTTCGCCTCAAAAAAGCAAAAAAAGCCGGCCGCTTACCAGCCGACTCAAATAATTTATGCGTTGTGTGCTAAAGAATATGCGGCAAGTCCAATTGATAATACAGCATCTTTAGACAATACTTCTTGCAAGTCCTTAGCTGCAATTGCTTGAACCGCACCAATAACTTTCAAGCTGTAAACAATTTCACGATAATCAGTAGTTGGATCGTATAAATCATCTTCATATGGATTCTCATGATTGTAGGTCAAGTTGATCTCGTCCTTATCAACAAAACCATCAACATGGTTAGTTAAAATGCGATCATGCAAATCAGTCAACTTACTGTCCATCTTGATCAAAGTTAGTTTGTGATCGCTTTCAGCTTCATAATATTGTTCTTCAGTCATGTCGAAGTAATCCTTGATTGGGTTATTTAAAACGCCCAAGTTATCGATTACTTTGTAAACAGCTTCAGCGCCAAAGTCTTGTTCGCCATTTAAAATTTTATCTTGTGATAAGGCTAAATCATCAGCCAACATCATGGTATCTAATTTTTCCATAGGATCCTCCTCGAAATTCACACCTAATTATAGCAAAAAAAGCTGTTAAAACCCTTATTTCGCACATAAAAATATAATTTCTCAAAAAATAATCGCATTTTTTTGCGTAATAAATAATAGAGGGGTAAAACATTACTTACATAGAAAGAGAGAAAAATATGAATCAAGAAATTATTCGCTGTCCATGGGGCGATACAAAAGACGAAGCAGTACAGGAGTATCACGATCATGAATGGTGCAAACTTAATCTAGATGAGTCACATTTGTATGAAATGCTTGTGCTCGAACTTTTCCAATCAGGTTTAAGCTGGTCCACAGTTTTGCATAAACGCGACAATTTTAAAGCTGCATTCAAAAATTGGCAGATCTCTGAAGTCGCAAAGATGACCGATAAAGATATCGATTCATTAATGCAAAACAAGGGCATTATCCGTAATCGAATGAAAATTAATGCTGCTGTTAAAAATGCTCGGGCATTTTTGACAATTGAACAAAAATATTGTTCAGTCGCCAAATATTTACAAAATTTTGTACCTACTCCAATTGTGCATGATATTGCCAGCTTTGATGACGTTCCCACTTCTAATGACCTATCGCAAAAGATATCCAAACAAATGAAAAAAGATGGTTTCTCCTTTGTGGGACCTGTAGTCATTTATTCCTACTTGCAGGGAATCGGATTAATCAATGATCATTTAAATCAATGCCAATTTAAGTTTCACGGCTAACAAAAAAGCGAGGACTTTTCGTCTTCGCTTTCTTTAATATTCAAATTTTGGGAATTAGACTAACTTCTTTCTGATCCAACCAGAAATCCAGTCGATGATCACCACCATAATGATGATCCCTAGCAAAATGATACCAACACGGTCCCATTGACGATATTGCAAGGCAATAATCAATGGATAACCGATACCACCGGCACCTACCAAACCAAGGATAGATGCGGAACGAATGGAAACATCAAAACGATAAAGCGTATTTGAAATAAGTGCTGGCATCAAGTTAGGCAAAGTTGAGAACATGACCACATGAAACTTAGAACCACCGGCTGCAACAACAGCTTCATTTGGTCCGTCATCCAAGTTTTCAATTGCCTCTGAAAACAGCTTGGCAAGCATCCCCACCGAGTGGAAACCCAATGCCAAAACACCGGCTGCAGAGCCTGGACCCACAGCTTTAATGAACATCAAGGCTAAAACAATTTCTGGGAAAGAACGGATAATTGCCAAAACAATTTTACCAATTCTTGAAGTGTACCAGTGCTTATGCTTAGTGTGTGCTGCCCAAAAGGCAAATGGCAATGAAATAATTGCAGAAATAAATGTACCTAAGAATGCGATACAAATAGTTTGCCATAATTGCGAGATCAGATCTTCACCAGAGCCATTGTAAACGTATTTCCAATCCGGATGGAAAATCCCTGAGAAAATCGCTCCTGCAATCTGGCCAGCAGTTGCCTTGATCCCACCAAAGTTAATGCCAGTGAATGACCAAACAATAATGATGATTGTCACAATCGCAATCAGCCAATGCACTACTTGCTTCTTACGGTCAACGGGTTTAGCAGGTAATTTTTTCATAGTAGTATCCATTATCTCATTAACGCCTCCCGTGACTTAGATGAAACATAGTCGATTAAGACAACAACTACGATAATAACGATGATGATCGTACCAGTTTGAGCATAGTTGAAGACCTGCAAAGTCTGTTGCAAGTTCAAACCAATACCACCGGCACCGATATAACCAAGGACTGTTGATGCTCTGACATTGATTTCGAATGCATATAAAACATATGAAATGAAGTAAGTCATGATTTGTGGCAAAACTGCTTGGTGAATAATTTGTAATTTATTAGCACCTACTGCAGTTAAAGCTTCAATTGGACCTGGATCAATAGTTTCAATTGCTTCGTAGAACAGCTTAACAACCACACCAAAGGTGAAAACTGCCAAAGCCATGACACCGGCAACAGGACCGATACCAACAATAGCTACGAAAATCGCACCCAAAAGCAAGTCAGGAATAGTTCTGATGATGTTCATGATAAAACGAAGCACACCAGTCACTGCCTTGTTTTTAACAATATTACGTGCAATTAATAATGAATAAATAAATGCGATTACTGACCCAATGACGGTTCCCAAAACAGCCATTTTAATCGTTTCAATCAACTTAGGCCAAATAACACTCATATAGCCCCAATCTGGGTGAGACATTTGCACAAAAATATCCGCAAATTGATCCCAGTTTTGGAATAAAACAGAAATGTGCGTATTGGTTACATCAATTGAAATGAACAAGCCAGCGACCATGATGATGGTCCAAACCAAATTCATAATCTTGAATTTACGCTTAGGCAAATTCATTGCCTCTTTTGTTTTAGGCATTATTCTGCCTCCTCGCTGCCGTCGCCACCATTATAAATATCAGTGAAGACAGACTTAGGAGTATCCTTCATCTTACCATCATAAACAACTTGACCAGCGCGAATACCAATTACACGTTCACCAAATTGTTGAGCCAATTCGATACTGTGCAAGTTGGCAACAACAGTCATGCCGTATTTTTCGTTCAACATCTTTAAGTCATTCATGACTCTGACTGATGTTTGTGGGTCAAGTGATGCAGTTGGTTCATCGGCCAAAATAATTTTAGGATTTTGCATCAAAACACGAGCAATCGCAACACGTTGTTGTTGACCACCAGATAACTCATCGGCACGAGCATAAACCTTGTCAGCCAAGTCAACTTTTTGCAATGCCTCATAGGCCTTTTGTTTATCTTCTTTGCTAAATAAATTAAACGTGGTCTTCCAAGTTGGGTAATAAGCAACGCGGCCAACTAATACATTACGTAAAACGCTGGAACGCTTAACTAAGTTAAAGCTCTGGAAAATCATTCCGATATCACGGCGCAAGTTACGCAAGTTCTTACCTTTTGCCTGAGTAATTGACTTGCCGTCAATCAAAATATCGCCCGAACTGATATTGTGTAAACGATTGATGGAGCGAAGCAGAGTTGATTTACCTGCACCTGATAGACCAACTACTACAACGAATTCGCCCTTATTAATTGTTAAATTGATGTCCTTTAAACCGACAGTCCCATTGTCATAGATCTTAGAAACATCTTTTAATTGGATCATTGGCTTATCTGCCATTTAATCGCAGCTCCCTTAATTTGAATTATTATTTCTTAGTGGATTCAACCATCTTGTCATACTTACGAACAATGTTGAAGTCACTGTCCTTAGCGTAATCATAGCCTTCGTGGCTGTAGACACTTTCAATAACCTTACGGCCTTCCTTAGACTTACCAACAGCGATAAATGCCTTAGCAAGCTTCTTGCGGAATGACTTAGACATGCTTGGAATTACTGAAATAGTATCGTTTGGAATTGGCTTAGTGAAGTAAATTGGAACAACTTGACTCATAATCTTTGGGTTGTCCTTCAAAACAGTGTTACGTGCATCTTCAAAGACAAATGCTGCATCGGTGTCACCGTTCAATACGTTCAAAACAGCTTGGTCATGACCAGTTACAGTAACTAACTTAGAGTCCTTGGTTACATCCAAGCCCTTTTCCTTAAGTTCAGCAACTGGGAAAACGTAACCTGCAGATGAAGTTGGGTTTTGAACTGAGATTGACTTACCCTTCAAGTCCTTCCATGACTTAATCTTTGAACCCTTCTTAACAAGGATTTCGGCACGATAGTTCTTAACTAAATTCTTAGTTGCCTTACCGCCTGGTTGTTTAACGCCCCAACGTTCAGCTTGCAAAAGCAAATCAGCAGCGCCTTGCTTGTGAGCCAATACATAACCATCTGGTGGAAGGAAACCAACATCAACCTTCTTTGACTTCATAGCTTCTACAACAGTGTTGTAGTCAGTTGACATTGAAACGTGAACAGGAATACCTAATCTCTTTGAAAGCATCTTTTCAAGAGGCTTAGCACGAGCTTGCAACTTAGTTGCAGCTTGACTTGGTACAAATTGAATAGTTAATGACTTAGGAGTGTAGTTTTCCTTTGAACTACTGCTCTTACTTGAACATGCAGTTGCAACAACTGCAACAAGCATTGCCACAACGGCTACCAAGATTTTACGAAATCTTTTCATTGATTCCTCCATAAAACACAAAATAAACAAAAACAAACTTGACGCTAAAAAAGGCTTAATTACGAGTCGCTCAAAGACGACCAATAATTAAGCCTTTTTAAGAACGTTATTATTAAATAAACGAACAGAAAAAACATCTTCACGGGAGGAAGACTTTGCCACAGTAAGAAAAACGTTTTCAATTCTTTTAGCTTGTGCAAGCAATTTATCCCACTCTCCTTCAGTCATTCCACGTTCATTTTATAAAATGATACCAAAAGCATTCGTATTCTATCAAGCTTTTTGACTAATTTTTATAAAAAAAACGTTAAATGAGTATATTCACATCTAACGTCCATTCTTATAGGAATTAGTTCTTCTTCATCGTTGGTTTTACTGGGTTGTTAGCCATATCTGTCTTAACAATCAAAACATCAGCCAACGCATGTTGGTTAACATATTCAGTAACTGAACCCATAAGCATTCTTTCAACGGCATTCAAACCAGTTGCACCCATTACGATCAAATTGTTATGGTGGTCCTTAATGAAGTCGTAAGAAATAATCCGCTTAGGACTGCCATAACGAATGTGATAATCAACATCGTCAAAACCGAAGTTATCGTGAGCCCATTTCTTCAAACTCTTCAAGTATTCTTCAGAATCTTGAGTCATTTGGTAAATGGTATCTCCTGAAATCAAAGTGTCTTGCATTTCACCCATAAATTGACGCGTATCGATTACGTTCAATACATCAACATGAGCACCATCACGCAAACCAACTTTTACAGCCTTGTCAAAGGCTCTTTCAGCTGATTCTGAGCCATCAACCGGAACTAAAATGCTTTCTTTTCTTTTATCTGTCACGTTAATTCATCTCCTATAAATTGCACTAGTACTTACTCTTTATTTTAGCATAATTTTGAAAGCCGTTACTTTTTAATTGATTGTTTGCTTGAAGATTTGTTGCTAAAATAATATTCATGACATTCATTAACAGAAAGGGGAGAATTTTTTTGACTAAAAAATTAACTAATCAATTAATCGGCGTAACTAGTGGACGCAACTTCCGTGAACTTGGAGGTTATGAAACTTTATCCGGTAAAAAAATCAAGATGCACAAGTTGCTCAGAACCGGTAACTTAGCTGATCTTTCACCATTTGATAAGCAGTTTTTAACTGATTACGGCGTTAAATATGACGTGGACTTCAGAAGTAAAGAAGAAGTTGATAATCAACCCGATCGCGTGCCAGATGGTGTTGAATATATCTATGATCCCGTCTTCAGTGAGGACTTAACCAATTCATCCAAGAGTATCACTGACTTAGATACACAAGCACACGACGACGCTGATTTTGGCTTCAATCACATGCATTATGCTTACGAAGACATGATCGAAAGTGAACCTGCACAAAAGGCATATCGCAAGTTCTTCGATGTCTTGCTTGAAAATACGGTGGATGGCGAAAGTGTTATTTTCCACTGTACTGCAGGCAAGGATAGAACCGGCTTCGGTGCATTACTTGCATTATCTGCTCTTGGCGTACCACTAAATACGATTAAGAAAGACTATCTTTTAACCAACATCACTACCAAGGATTTCGTCGACAGTATGGTTGAACATGCCCGTCAAAATGGTAAAAATGAAAATGTGCTGCAATCGATTCGTGACATTCAGAGTGTCCGCAGTGAATACCTTGACCATGCTGTTAAAGTACTAAACGATGAATATGGCGGTATTAATAACTACCTACGCGATGTAATGAAGCTCTCAAGTGCAGACATCATGAAGTTGCGTAATATTTATCTTGAAGATTAGAAAAAGAAGGCTAAAAACTAGTCTTCTTTTTTCTTGCTAAATTTTTGCTCTAAAAAGGCATAAATCGCGCTAGGATCAGTAAAATTAAAAACTTCGCGCAATTCGTTGGCTGGCGTATTAGCCAAAAAATCCATCACTTGAGCTAATAATGCAGCTTGCCCATCTGGATCATTATCTAAAAGCATGAATAAAAATTTAACTTCAATTGCTTGGCTAGGATTAATCATATTATGAAAAGTGACTGGCGTTTTCAGCGCAACCGGAGCAATCAGTCTCGTGTTAACAAACTCGCCCTCGGTGTGCGGAATCGCAATATTAGGAATATTTTTACCTAGTGTTGCAGTATCCAATCCCGTTGGAAAATTATGCTCTCTTTCGACAATATGGTGTAAAAAGTTTCCCTTAACATAGCCACTTTCGCGTAAATGCTCGTAAACTTCTTTAAAAACCAAATCTTGCTTAGTTTGATTAGAAATAAATACTGCATCAGGTGCAAAAAGATTTTGATTAGTCATTGGATTTTTCCTTCCTAATGTGGAATTAACATTTTCACCATAAGTTAACAAGACGTTTTTTTCAACCCAAAAGATGGTAAAGTTAAGGTAAATCATTTTTAAAGGGAGAAAAAAGATGGCAAAGACAAAAACTTTATACTTTGGTGCCGGTTGGTTCAACGAAAAGCAAAATAAGGCTTACAAAGAAGCAATGGAAGCTCTAAAGCAAAATCCTACCGTTGACTTAGAAAACAGCTATGTACCTCTTGATAATCAATATAAGGGTATCCGCGTTGATGAACACCCTGAATACTTGCACGACATTGAATGGGCATCAGCTACCTACCATAACGACTTAGTAGGGATTAAGTCCAGCGACATCATGCTTGGCGTTTACTTGCCTGAAGAAGAAGATGTTGGTCTGGGAATGGAACTTGGCTATGCCCTTTCAAAAGGCAAGTACATCTTGTTGGTAATTCCTGATGAAGATTACGGTAAGCCAATCAACTTAATGAGCTGGGGTGTTTGCGATAACGCAATTAAGATCAGTGAATTAAAAGACTTCGACTTCAACCGCCCTCGTTACAACTTCTACGACGGCGCAGTTTATTAAAAAAATTAAGCAGACATACTAATATAGCTAAGCATAACTAAAACGACATCGCTAATTATCTAGCGGTGCCGTTTCTTTTTTCAGATTACCTAAATTCATCAAAAAAGATTCCAAGAACCTTTTCTAACTTTTAATCCTCAATTCTTTCTCTACCTTTTGGTCTTTGTTCTAATGGATCATATCCCAAATCTTCAATCTGCAATCTTTTTTCTTGAGCAGACATTTTTGGTACTTCGTCCCAAAAATTAGTTTTTTCTTTTTTCATTTCAAGATTGCCATTAGGCTTTAGAATTAACACCACATTATCGCCTTTTTTAAACACCAGTACTTACTCCGATCACAACAGATAAAAATAATAGGAAAAATGATATTACATTTCATCAAAACTAATCAACTTGCACCCCACTTGTTCTGCCAGCTCCGTACATGAATCCGTAAAACCTGACTTTGAAAACAAATAGTAATGCCTTTTAGCCACGCTAATCAAATTACTCAAATTAATTAATTTTTCCAAGACACTTCTAGGTATAGGTTCGTTTTTCCACTTGCATTCACCGAAATATCCAACTAGATTATCTGAAGTCAGCCCCACTACATCTAATTCGACTTGCTTTTTCTCTTGCGGATCATTGCCCCACCAATTACCTAGATAAATAAACGGCATAGGGATAACTTCATCATCCTCATCATGATCCCACATGTAATTTTGAGCCAATTTTTCGAATTCCGGTCCCATGAAATTGTGTAAATCTTGTTTGATTACTTTCATTACCAATGAAGTTTGTCCTCGATCAATGGAACTCATATATTTACCCAAATATGTATACCAGAATCTAAACAAGCCATCTGCAATTTGATAGATTGTTTTACGTGATTTAGGCTTAGCCTGATCAGTTACCGGCACTTTGCGCTCAATAATGCCTAACTCAATTAAATTAGTAACGTTGCTAGTAACCAACGGCGTCGATAAATGAGCCTTAGTTGCAATGTCATTAATCCTAGATGCGCCGCCTGCAATTGCATTAATAATTGAATTATAATTTGCTGGATCACGCAATTCTTGCTTCAATAAATTATTAGGTTCTTGAAAAAGTGGTGCATTTACGTCCATAAAGTTTTCTTCAATATTTTCCCAAACATCTTTGTCTTCTGACATATAAGACAAATATAATGGAATACCCCCAGTAATTGTATTTAGAATGAAAGCCTCTTCCTTATCCATGTGTGGAAAATATTCTTGTGTCTCATGTAACGTAAATGGCTGTAATTTAAACTGAGCAGTTCTTCTGCCGTACAAAGGACTCTTATAAGACAAAACCTGCTCTTCCATAAATGACATTGAAGAACCACATAGAATCAGAAATAAATTTGTTTGTTTAAATTCATGATCAATATAAGACTGTAGCATTGAACTAATTGCATGGACTGCATTAGCTAAGTATGGATATTCATCAATAACTAATACTATTCTTTCTTTTTGAGCCAATCGAGCAATTTCTCGAAAACAATTTTCAAAATTACCATAGTTTACACTGCTCAGACTATCTGGATCTTTAAAATGTTCGATTGCAGAAGAAAAGCGTTCAAGATTATAGAATTCATTTTCTTCTAGCCCGGTAAAGTAAATAGTTGGCTTATTTCTAACAAATTCGTTAATTAATGCTGTTTTTCCAATTTGTCTACGACCATAGATCGCTGCAAATTGAAATTTATCAGCTTGATACATTTTCTCTAATTTTGTAAGTTCTTTCTTTCGTCCAATAAACATTTGGTCACCATCTTCTAAATTATACTTTACTAAATTATAACTTACTAAATCGTAATTTACTAAAGTATAATTTACTACATTGCAATATAGTACATCGTAATGTAGTAAACAGATGTGATTACATCGGATAAAAAATTTAAGCCAAAATTAAATGACCCTTCGCATAATTCATTCCAGCGAAGGGTCATTTCTTTGTTACGTATAAAAATTGCAACGATTGCTTACTTTAGCTTTCCCTTTCTAAGCTCATCGTGAGTAGTAATTGTCGTAAATCTAATCGTCTTCTTCGAATCGACTTTATAATAAACGACTAACAAATCATTTAAAATATGATATTCATTAAAACCAATCCACGGTTCATCTGTTAGTTTATGATCATAGTAAGGACCATTAGGATCGTTGATATTATCAAAATCATCTTTATTACTAGGTAGTTTTCCATCACGCTGAAGCAAAATCATAGTATATTTAAGTGTTTCTGTAGCGTCAGTTGCTTCATCATCGCTTAAATCAAAAATTTTCTTCAAATTAGCAAATCTTTTATCAAAAAGCTTAGTTGTCTTAATTTTATACATATTAAACCCCTAAGTTTTTGAAATATTCATCTAGATTATCTACTGTATTATCATCATCAGGAATTAACCCATTAACAATAGCTAACTCTTTAACCATCGCTTTTTTGCTTTCTTCATCAAAGCTTTTATTCTTATCTGGTACTACTTTTAAGCTAAACGGAACAGCTTGTTCCCTAGCTACACGAGTTACAAAAACATTAAGTAAAGCTGACGAGGTCAATCCCATTTTCTCAGCTGCCTGATTAAAAAGACTTTTAGTTTTTGCATCGACTTTAAAATTAATTGAAGCTGTTGTCATAATTATCCTCCTTATATATCTAATATACGCATAATATGTATTCATATTATATAAAGTGACAGCCTAGTAGGCAACAATAATGCTAAATACCAAACCTTTCTCAGTCAAAATTAAATGACCCTTCGCATACTTCATTCCAGCGAAGGGTCATTTCTTATTAATATTTATCATGTATGAAAGTCTTTCTTAATCCTAATCCAAGTGATTCATCAAATAGTTATTATTCTATGCCTACTAATAATTTCACGGCCTCTTATGTACATTAATATCATTTGACGATTATTGAACTACATTTGTTTTCAATTTACGATGCCCATTGGTATCACAAACCTTTCTATATATCTGACTTTGTACTCTCAAGTGCCCATCGGAACTCACCTATCTCCTTTTACTTAAGCTTATTTAATATTTTTATTTCTTAATTTCTTTACACTCATAATATAGCATGTTTCTTTCTAAATTGAAAGCGATTACATCAAAAATATTTATTTTGGTAACTTAGACAATTCAATTCTGTCGTAAGCACCGTTTTTACTACTTTCTGGATGAGGATCTAATCCAATAATAGTTATGTCCTCTTGATTAGGACCATAAACCCAAAATATTCTTCTTGCTTCACTATTTTTATTTTCCAAATAGGATTGCCAAACTTTCATACCATACCGATTGGATAGTGACGATATCTCGTGCGTATGTAACCCGGGATATCTGGGATCTTCAGATAAAACCTTTAATGCTTTACCCCACTTTTTATATAAAATAGCATTATTTTTATTAATTGAGCCACTACGATACTCTGCTTGTAATTTTTGCCACAACTGTATCATTTGTGGTACACCCATTTTAATTTTAAATTGCATTTTAAAAATCTGATAAATCTACCGGCGTAGACACTTTTCCTTCCTTAAAATTAGTAATAGATTCATCCATTACTTTTAGTGCTTTATCTGAAATACCTTCTGGTTTTGTCATCACTCTTGGCTCTAAAACTAGACAGCCGTTATCATATTCTTTAACATCATAATATTTAAATTTCGATTTACGTAACGTAATTCTCTTTTTACTATCAGTATGCGCAATATAATTATTAATAACTTGCATCAATAATTCCTCTCTTTCTAGTGGGATTTCCCACAACTATTATACCATATCATAAATTTAAAAGTTCAATATGAACTACACTGAAATTAAATTTCTATGTTTCCTACGATATGCTTTTAGCTGATGCTAAAGACAAAGGATTGGAGACTGTAAAATAGTTTGTGTAAGGATGAATGATTCCTTAAATTTATTTCTTTAAACATTAGAAAAAGGAGTTCCTTTCTCGTAT
>NZ_PCYV01000032.1:0-28226 GCF_002553785.1 Lactobacillus sp. UMNPBX15 | reverse complement strand
ATTATAGCACACTTTATAACACTTAAGAAACACAATTACACATATATTTTTAAACTTGTTGAAACTCCCGTTAGCTTCAATAAATTCTCATCATGAATTACGATATATTTTTTATCCTTAGTTTCATGAACATCAATTTCAACGTAGTCCGGCTTTTCTTTAGCCGTTTTTCTTAATGACTGTAACGTGTTTTGTACGCCATTTTTATCATCAACGCCGCGATGAGAAATAATTACTGGCGCTTTAGCATTTACACTAGTCAAATATAAATAATTGGTGGATATTGCATCAATCATTACTAGTACAAACACAACTAATGTACTTAGAATTATTTTTTTAGTTTTACCTGTTTGACTTATCTTTTCTTGCCTTAAAGCTTTCAAAATAATAGATAAGCCCAGTACACTAACATAGACTAACGCTACTTCACTAATAATTTGAACAAGCGAAAGATTGATAATGGCTACAATTAACGGACATTTCCCAGGTAATAAATCAACTAATAGCTGCAAGCAATACATTGCTAAATAGAAAATTGTCATGACTGCTGCAGATAAAACGGCTAAAACAATAATCCTCCAGCAAATCGTCCGCCAACGGTAGTGCGCCGTTAATCGCCAACTTCTTTTTACTGCTTGCGCCGACTTTAAGTGGTCAAAAACGATGATGGGTAAAGCAAATACTAGCCTTGCACCAAGGATCAAAGCGGCTAAATAAAACGCAATCAAAACGGCTAACAAGATTGGCGTTCTCGTCAGATAATCCAAGATAAATTCTGAAATCTGCACTTTGCTTAAAAGTGGTGTTCTAAAGATGACATCGGCTAACGGTACTACCAATAAAAAATAGAGCATCAAAATAAAAAGCGTGCCCAAACGAATTTTTTTGATATTTTGCCAAGTTTGAATAAAACTATTTTTCCACGTAAAAACTTGATGCTTAATATCCCAAACGCCATGAAGTAAATAAGCTAATTGCGCATACAAGACTACTAATAAAAGCAGCAACTCAATTATCAAAATTAAAAAGGCAACCGTATGCGTCGTAATGATCATCACTACATTTTGATAAGATACGAACGGAATAGCACTAGCCTGCAAAACAAAGGTTGTAATATAGCGAAAAAATGGAATAACAATAAATTGATTAAATAAACTTAATCCCATAAAAAGTAGCAGATACCGCAGCCAATTTTGGCAAAATTCACGACTACCTGCTTTTATTTCTTTGACAAAAGTCATTGTTCTTCCCCCCTTGCATTGAAATTACTTTCTTAATTCTATACTAAAAAAGGACGAGGTCATTCCCTCGTCCCTATGATTAATTTTATTTTTTAACATTGACCGCCGTTTTTTAGATCATCAGCAGTAATTGCTTCAGGTTCATATTGGGTAACGGTCATCCCACCATCAATAATGCCGCTGTCTGAAGATAAACTCAAAGTTGAGTTGCGCGCATTTACCACTAGACCTGGTTCAAAGAAAGTTGTTTCCGGCTGAGCAGTATACAAGTCAAGACCAGCATTATTTTCGATTGAAATATTATACTTAGGATCTTTTTCAGCAAGGATTACAAACTGGAAGCTGTCGCCAATAGTACAAGTGCCGCCTTTTTTAGAATACTTGGTTGAACCATCATCTAAAGCCAAGATGACAATTTGGTGATCTGCATCCATCTTGCTTTTAATCATTTCTGCAGCATCTGGTTTAATATTGATTGAAATTGCATTCTCTGTCATTTTGTTTCCTCTTTTCAATCTAAATTTGATTAATTTACTTATTTAAATATAGCACGACTAGTTCCAACTAACTAAAAATATGCTCGAAAATGCCGCTAATCTTGATATTTTTAAAATTTATCATTGCATGCAATCACAAAAAGGCTCAAAATGGTACATAGGGTTTTTAGACGATTGTAATACGTAAGGGGGACCTTTTATGACCGTCTTAAAGAATATTGCTAAAGATAGAATTTTACAGATTACTGTGATCATTACAGTAGTCAGTCTTTTTTTTGCCAGACCGCGGTTTGCGGATATTAATTTCCATACATTATGGTCCGTTGCCGCGATGTTAACGATTATCCAGATCTATGCATACTTGCACGTTCTGGACGTTTTGGCATACAAGCTTACAAGCATTGCCGACAACACACGTAAGCTGAACACGCTGTTTTCGTTGTTGGCTGTTATTTCAGGGATGTTTTTAGGTAATGACATTACTGCATTAACCTTGATCCCATTGTATTTAAATATTGCTAAACGTTATAAATTGCCGCAGATTTTACCTGTTACCTTAATCGGAATGGGCGCAAACATCGGAGCAGCGTTTACGCCTTGGGGCAATCCGCACAATATTTTCTTGGTCAGCCGTTTTAACGTTGGTCCACTAAAGTTTTTTGAATGGTCTGTGCCTTATTTAGTAGTTTCAATGTTAATCATGGGGTTAGTCTTTCTATTTATTCCTAAAGAAGAAATTCCTGTCCAAAAAACTGAGCCTATCAAAATCAGTTGGCGTCCGACACTGATAACTACTGCTGTCTTTATTTTCTTCTTCTTTGGTGTTTTCAGAACCATTGATATTATTTGGCCAATGTTGGCATCAATCGCATTAGCCCTCGCAATTAATCCTCGGATTATGCTTAAAATTGACTACGCCTTACTTCTTACCTTTACTGGTTTCTTCATCTTCATCAGCGATATCCAACAAATCCCTGTTATTGTAAATCTAATCCATGGTACTGTTTATTCCGAAATTTCAACTTACTTCGCTTCAATTATCTCCAGTCAGGTAATGAGTAACGTACCATCAACCATTTTAGTTGGTAAATTTACTACTTATGCTCAAGCATTATTCTTGGGGTCAAACATTGGTGGTTTTGGTTCAGCCATTGGCTCAATGGCCAACATGTTAGTTCTTAAGACTTTCAATCAACACGGCAGCGTAAGCAAGAAGAAATTTTTCATTCAATGGACCATTATGCAGTTTGCTGGTTTGATTATTTTGACTGCAGTCGGATTATTACTATTAATCTTCAGAATTTAATATTTTTTGTTAAGAATGTCGCTTTGGCATTCTTTTTCATTGCCCAAGAAATTCGAAAACGATAAAATTAAATAAATATTTATGGAGGAAAAAACTATGTCACCATTAATTTGGATCATTATCGCCATTATTGTTTTAATCGTGGCTATTTATATCGTAACTTATAACGGTTTGCAAAGAGCAAAAGTCTACGCCGAAGAGGCTTGGAGTCAAATTGACGTTCAACTTAAGCGTCGGAATGACTTAATTCCTAACTTGGTTGAAACCACCAAGGGCTATGCCAAGCATGAAAAATCAACTTTTGAGGAAGTAGTCAAATTACGTAATCAATTGGTTAATGTGCCTCAAGGTAACCATGAAGAAGCGATGAAGCTTTCTAACCAAATTACTGATTCTCTGAAGTCAATTTTTGCTTTGGCTGAAGCCTACCCAGACTTGAAAGCTAATCAAAACTTCTTAAAATTGCAAGAAGAATTGACTAACACTGAAAACAAGATCGCTTACTCTCGTCAACTTTATAATTCAACTGTAGCAACATATGATCAAAAGTTGCTTACTTTCCCATCAAATATTGTTGCCAAGTGGCACCACTTTACTAAGATTAACTACTTAGAAACTCCTAGTGAAGAAAAGAATGTGCCTCAAGTTAAGTTTTAATTTTAAGGAAGTTTAACCATGCTTTACCAACAAATTGCTCGTAATAAACGCAAAACGGCGTTAATTATGTTCATCTTTTTGGTGATCTTAGGCTTAGTTGGTGCGGGAATCGGTTATCTTTGGAGCAATAGTCCAACAATGGGCGTTATTATTGCTTTAATCGGTAGTTTAGTCTACTTATTCATCATGTGGCAAAATCCAGCCAACATGATTATGAGCTTGAATCACGCGCAAGAAATTCATGAAGCCGACAATCCGGAACTGTGGCATATCGTAGAAGATATGGCGATGGTGGCACAGGTTCCAATGCCACGGGTCTATATTATTCCTGATCCTAGTCCCAATGCTTTTGCAACTGGTCGGGACCCTGAACATAGTGCGGTGGCAGTTACTCAAGGAATTTTAGAATTACTTGATCGTGAAGAACTCGAAGGCGTCTTAGGGCATGAATTATCACACGTGAAAAACTACGATATTTTACTTTCAACAATTGCCGTGGTATTAGTTGGGGTCATTTCTTTTATCTCTAATATGGCGTCCAATTTTTGGTTCTGGGGCGGCGTGCGCAGTGATGACGACGATGACCGTGACAGTAATGCTTTAGCCATGATTTTTAAAGTGGTTGCCTTGGTCTTCGTTTTGATCTTAGGTCCACTTTCGGCATCCCTAGCCCAAATGGCTTTATCACGTAACCGTGAGTATCTAGCTGATGCATCTTCAGTTAAATTAACACGTAATCCGCAAGGCTTAATTTCTGCCTTACGCAAGATTGAAAATAGCCAACCAATGAAAGTAGCTGATAGTAGTAGTGCTGGATTATATATCGAAAATCCATTCCACAATCACGGTTTGACGCACTTGTTTGATACTCACCCACCAACAGCAGACCGCATTAAACGCTTAGAAAATATGTAAAAAAGTTCGAACGATTATTGAATTTTCTAAATAAGGAATCAATGATCATTCGAACTTTTAAATTTATGACTGTATTTTTCTAATGAATACAGTCATTTATTATTTAATTAATAGTCCATAGTAAGATATTATCCTGTTTTTCCTGCATAAGATCTCGGATACCATCATCTTGTTTCATTTGTTGTAAGAAACTTAAAACAAACCTACGTTGCTTTCTTTTTAACTTTTCAGCTGCTTTGACAGCTAAATTAAAATCATACTTATTTTTAGCGATCCGTTTACGACCAGATACAGTATCTTTTTCTGGTGTTTTACTATTTAATCTTTCAAAATCTCTCTTTTTTATTCTTTTTAATGGATTAATAACCTTTTGAAGAGACTTACTTTGTATATCACAGTATTGTAGCCCAGCATTTGGTGTCCAGACATTATACTTATGATCCTTAGAAGTGACAAAATACTCGGGGGTACCATTCACATTCTTAAATACCATGACTTTAACAACCTTAAATTTAACATTTTTTAGCTTTTTAGAACTAATGCTTTTAGCGCCTTTAAAGTATGGATTATTTAAAAGTTTTCGATAGTTGCTTCTTCCAACAAAAATAGGTAGGGCAGAAGAATTAACATTTAAAATGTAGCCCCATTTACTAAGTTTAGGAGTATTCTTAATTACATAATGCTTTTTTACTTGCTTTGAAGCTACATTAGAGGCATTTGCAACATTACCCGAAATTAATGTATTGTTAAACAATGCTGTAAGTGCAACTGTAGTAACCAGAGCTGTAGCAATTTTCTTTAATTTCATAATCTAATCTATTAATTCTTTTCAATTAATACCAATTATGTGCTAACCAGAATTTTTTAGCATTTACCCATGAGCCATAACGACCTTTAACATATCGATTTGCAGTTCGTTCCTGATTAGCGGGAGATAAGTTTCCGTGTAAGTAACCTAATGATAATTGATAGCGTCCATATACACTACCATTTCTTGCAGTGTAGCTACCACCAGATTCACGTTGTGCAATCCAAGCTTTAGCTCTACGATTAGCAGGTGATAGATGGCTCCAATACTTTACATACAATGAATGTGGTACAGCATCGTTCTCTTGAGCAAATAAATTTGAATTTTGTGGGAGATACAAAGGGGTCCCATTTTTAATTGGATCATCTGGTTTAATATTGTCGTTTAATTTCTCAAGAACTGCTAAAGAAGTATTATTAGCTTCTGCAACTTGACGAAGAGTTTGATTATCATGGCTTGCAACCGGTGAAATAGATGTTTTAATAGGAACTACTGTATCGTTGTGACCGATTTGTAAAGCATTAGTATCAGCTGCTTTTCCATTTTCGATTGTATCAGCTTTTACTTGATTCCCCATGACGAAAATTGCTCCTGCAATAATCGCTGATGATAATAATAAACCTGTTTTTCCACAGATTTTCATTTAATTTCTCCTTTTCATATAAAATTTTTATCAACTAGCCAATAATATTCTAAAGAATTAATCTTATTTATTTACTTTTTAGAAATCTGCTAAATACTATACTTCATCTTTTTCAGATTTATTTAATTAAATGAAACAAAAAGTACAAAACAAAAACTCAATATTTCCATATAAATCAAAGCAGATCTAGAAAAAGGTCATTCAAATACAGTAAAAATGTAATCGAATGGTCTAAGGCACAAAACATTAATTATTTTGAAATTACTTATTGTTTCGAATTTTTTTTATTTTAAAGTAAGTAAAAACTGCACTAATTAACGCTACAATATCTAGTGGTATAAAAAGTATAATTCCAATTATATTTTTTATTAGCAAAAAGAATATATTAGCAATCAGCATTAACATTGGTAATACTAGTACATTCCAATAACCAAATCTTTGCCATAGACTATAGCGATAAGCCTTATATGCAGGCGTAGCACTAATTCCTAATCCTATGGCAATTAAGACTATATCAAGCCAGCCTAGATAAGACATGTCGTTCTCCTTATGTTAAAAAGTGTGAAAAGAAATATTAGGCGCATCCATGTAAATCTTACTATGACGATGTTTCCTATTAAAATTAGCTAATCTATTAGAAGTAGAATCTGTGTATGCCCCTAATGCATCACTTAGAGTACCAGCAATTTCATGTCCAGTCACCTGAGCTACCATACCGACAATAGTAGTTACACCTGATGCTGTACCTAATTTACCTATAAACCAATTAACGGCAGCATTTGAAGTAAAGTAGATTCTTACGCCCCACCAAAAACCGCGTACATAGCATCCACTATGTATTCTAGTAGATCCGCTAAATCCTGAAGCAAACATTACAAAAGGAGATTGATATGAAACTTCTTTTGTTTGTGGGTCAATAATCAGCCTATCCTTAATAATAGCCTGATTAGTTTTTTCAACTTGTTTATTTACAGATTGAATGACATTATTTGGTAAAAGCCGTTCTCCTTCTGGAGTGATATAAAATTGATTATTTTTCACTTCAACATACTGATCTGCCAATTCAATGTCAGATTGTGAAAGATTAACAGAAGTATGTTGATTTAAATCAACTTTATTTAGATCTGCTTTACTTGGTTGTGATGTTGTATCTGCAGATACCAATGTTGATAAAGGAAAACTAGCTACTGATGCCAATAAAGCAGCTGCTAACAAACTAATCTTAATTTGTTTTGATTTCATTATTAAATCCTCCATGTTAAAGCCAATAATTTACTATTCAGAAAGAATTGGAAATTCCCAATAAATCATATACTCACCTCTTTTTTTATTTTTCTTACTAAAGAATATTCCTCTCTTACTAGAAGGTTTTATAAAGTTTCGTAAGCGAAACAAATGTGGTGAAATATTTCATGTACTTATTTAAATTGGCCAATTTTTAACCCCTACAGTTATTCCCAAAGCCAACAAATCTGACTTCATTTGCTTTGCAGTATCTATTTCATTATTAAACAAGTGGTTAAAATACTTGCCACATATTTTATAATTTTCAAAGTGAGCGGTCGATGCAAGATCTTTTAAATATTTCAAAGCATTTGTGACATTATCGTTTATTTTTGGCTTCTTTTTATATCTCCAGTCAAGATAGTTACAACATAAGATAGCATACCGTTCTTTCATACTTTCATAAATTTGTTCAGTATGAGCAATTTTTATGAAGAATAGTCTCATTTCAACTTCAACTTTATCATTTGGAAGAATCAATAACGAAGTATTAAATAATCTTAGTGCGTCTATATCTTTTATCCAGTTTGGATGACTATTAAGTTTATCAATTACCGATTTTTTAAATTCATCATTTAATTTATCAATATTATTTGTCAAAAACGCAACTGTAATTTCGGCCCGTTGTTGTAAATACTTATTAGATGTTTTAGTTTTTATTTGAGCTAAATATTCTTGAGCCATCTTCGTATTATGATTATTTAAGGCCTGCTGCATTCCATTAAATATTTTTTCTTCATATTGTCTACTTTCAGACATATATGTACTTTTTAACATTTCAAAAAAATCGTTAATATCAATATTATTTTTAAATAATATCTTCACCAATGAATCACTGCTAAGGCTTTGTTTCCCATTAACCACTTTAGAATAAGTTCCTTTTGAAATTATACCAGCAGCCATCGCTGTAGCTGTTAAACCTAATTGATTTTGTACTTTTTTTAATGCTTCCCCAATAGTCATAATCTGTTACTTCCCATTCTTTTAATAAGAAAATTATACTCATTATTCTTACACTCGATAATCAAATTAAATAAATAATTACCAAGCATACCTGTTATTACGATAATTATGACAGTATCACTGTTGAATCGGTTATTGTATTGAACGATTACGTAACATTAAGCAAAAATACAAACATATTTTATCTAGACATATCAAAATCTGGAGATGTCAACAAATATTTATCAATTACAAAACATGCCCGAAAGGCTTTATATTGAACTATTGAATAAATGAAGCCTCATTTGTTCATACACTGAATTGGGTTTTCAAACTGATTTAAAGTAAAAAATAATCTGGAACTTTCGTCCAGATTATTTTTTTACTTTAAATTGATATTTGCTTGTCTAAACAATTCTGCCCGCATCGCTGCTGGTGTTATGTGGTAGTATTGATTAAATTTCTTATAAAAGAAAGACTTACTCGAATATCCGACTCGACCAATAATCTCTCTAAGTGAAATATCAGGCTGAGCCAGCAATTCACGCGCTTCTTGCATTCTTCGATCATCCACGTGATCCACAAAACTCTTGCCAGTCTTAGCCTTAACCATATTAGAGAAATAATTAGGATTGAAGCCAAAGTATTTTGCAGCGTCAGATAAAGAGACATCGGCAAAATGAAGATCGATGTAATTATCTAAGGTCTTCTTTTCAAACTTAGTTTTATCCAAACTAGTCGGTGTTGCCATGCGCTGAGTTCTAATTGAAATAATCAACATAGTGGTCAACTCAGCCTGAATTAAAGCTTTAGTAAACAAATCATTATTCAAATAACCGCCAATAATATGTTGCATCACTTGAGAAGCACGAGTAATTTGATTATTTTTTAGCCAAAGAACATGTTCATTTTCTAAGCTATCAACGATTTGCTCAATAACTTTAACCTCACGTTCTCCCTTACAGCTAAAATCTTTAAAATACTTGCGATATAGAAATCCACGCTTAAACTTCAACTTTATCAGTACGGTATCAGGTTTTTGACTTAAAATCTCATACTTGCAACCTTCATTCAGTAGCAAAACATTCCCAGACTTCATTTGAATGATCTTTTCACCACTCTTAATTGTCACAGTACCCTTAGCAATATATAAAATCGTTGAAACATCCATCCGATAGCGATGAATACCAGTATTATGATTTTCAAGGTAGATAGTAAACAGATCAAAATCTGGATTACCAGCTTCCAACTTTATTTCATTCTTATCTGTTGAATTTGACTTTAATACACTTGCCAGATATTGGTCCAAAGCAACAGCTGCCATATGTCCACCTTCCTTAAATTAAATAAAATATGGTAACACTATAATTACATTATAAATCAAAACTTTATTTAGTATTAAGTATTATTTATGATTTGCTCTACTTATAACAAACTTTACCTGTAGACAGTCCCCAAAGCATCTTGTACAATCAGACTTATGAAAGTAACCGTTAACAATCTTACTTTTTCTTATGAAAAAGAACCTATAATTGACCATCTAAATATTGAAATTCCCCATGGATTTTCTCTGTTAATTGGACCAACTGGCTGCGGTAAATCTACCTTGCTTAAAATTATTGCTGGTTTATACCCCAAATATGCAGGGAGACTGACAGGTACGGTGGAACTGCACGGACAAAAGGCGGCAATGATGTTTCAAAATGCGGCTGAGCAATTCACAATGCCAACTCCACGTGAAGAAATTGTCTTCGCTTTAGAAAATTTGCAATTAGATGAAGGTGAATATCAAGCACGACTGGATCAGGCAACGGCTTTCACCCAAATTGCCGATCTTCTTGATCAAAAGATTAATACCCTATCAGGTGGCCAACAGCAACGAGTTGCTTTAGCTGTCTTAATAGCTATGGATGTAGATTTATTGCTCTTAGATGAACCGTTTGCCAGTTGTGATCCTAAGACACGTGCTTTTTTGATTAAAAAATTAGCGATTTTAGCTCACAACGGAAAAACTATTATTTTAAGTGACCACGTTTTAGACGATTATGAACCTGTCTGCGACCATCTTTTTGAGTTTACAAATAATCAAGAAGTTATTGAATTAAATGCTAGCAAAAAAATAGCCTTATTTGAACAAAATAAAAAATTGCATGAGCGACATTATCATTTTGTCTTACCTAATAGTGAGCCTATTTTCACTTTAAAACAAGTCCAAATTAGACAAAACAAGCTTTTGCTTAAGCAAAATGAGCTAAATTTGCATTCTGGCACTACCCTAATTACTGGTGCTAATGGTGTTGGCAAGACGTCTTTATTTAAAGTAATGACCAAAATGATTCCGTATACTGGTAATTTTGCTTATTTAAATAAGGAAATCGCTCAAATCTCAGCTAGAAAATATTTAACACAAGTAGCTCAAATTTTTCAAAAAGCAAGCGACCAATTTTTAGCTGTGACTGTCAAAGATGAACTAGAATTAAGTAAAAAGGATAGAAATTTATTTTTTACTGAAAAAAAGGTCAATGAATGGTTAGAAAAATTAGGTTTAGCTGACCACTTAGACCAAGTAGTCTATTCTCTATCAGGCGGCCAACAGAAGAAATTACAAATTCTGCTAATGTTAATGACTAAACATCAAGTTTTATTGATTGATGAGCCGCTCAGTGGACTTGATCACAACTCGGTCAAACTTGTTTTAGAATTAATGCGAGAAAGCCAGCAAAAGCTTCACCAGACGTTTTTTATCATTAGCCATCAAATAGACGAGCTAGCTGAATTCTGCGATTACCGGCTAATTTTGGCGGATCAGCGCTTAAAATATGTAGAAAGATAAGCTTATGAATCCTAGTTTAAAATTTCTTTTAGCGTTTATTATTTCCCTGGAAATATCTTTAAAGGCTAGTTTAGTTACTAATTTGTTAGTGATTGCCTTCGCGCTAGTTTATTTAATTATTACTCGAATCAAAATTAAAGAGTTAATTTTGCTCATTGTTCTGCCCTTTATTGCTGCTTTTACAATCTTTGCAACGCTCTTTTGGTTTTCACCAACACCAAATGCTTATTATTCTTGGAATTTGTCAACGCGTGTCTATGTTTATACCTTGACGATTGCCTGCGTGACACGTAATAACACCGCTACAGACTTTGCCCGATCATTAGAGCAGAACCTGCACTTACCCAGTAAATTTGCCTACGGCGTGCTGGCGGCGATTAACATTATTCCGCAGATGAAGATGGCGGTTAAACAGATCCGAACTAGCGCTATGATGCGGGGCATTTATCTCAGTTTTTGGTCGCCGGTCCTCTATTTTAAAGCAATTCTTGTTGCTTTAAATTCAGCTGACAATCTGGCCCAAGGAATGGAATCACATGGCTATGTCGAAGGGCAAAGAAGGTCGACGATCATCGCTATTCCTTTAACAGCTAGAGATTGGGTAATCTTCTTTACCCTGCTAATTTTGGTTAATATCTCATTGTTTTTGTTCAAATAGGTGAAAAAATGGAAATTATCGAAGGAAAAATGCCTTTCATGGGCTATGAAACTTACTATCGTATTGTTGGTCGAAGAAGCGAAAAGACACCACTCGTATTGCTACATGGTGGTCCCGGCTCAAGTCATAATTATTTTGAGGTTTTGGACAAATTAGCCGAAATTGATAACCGACGGATTATCATGTACGACCAGTTAGGCTGCGGCAAGAGTAGCATCCCTGATGATCACCCTGAACTTTATACTAAAGAAACATGGGTTAAGGAACTCATGGCGTTGCGGGAGCACTTGGCTTTGCGCAAAATACATTTATTAGGACAAAGTTGGGGTGGGATGCTAGCGCTAATCTACATGTGTGATTATCATCCTGTTGGCATTCAAAGCTTGATCTTGTCTTCAACCTTGTCGTCTGCTTCCTTATGGAGCAAAGAATTACACCGGATGATCAAATACTTGCCAATTGAAGAACAGGCGGCAATTCATCGCGCCGAATTGACTAGCAATTTTAACGATCCTGATTACTTAAAAGCTAATGAGCACTTCATGAATCAACATGCAATTGACATGACGAAAACGTGGCCTGAATGCGTTATGCGAAAAAAATGTGGTGGTATTGTAGCTTATGAAACCGCCTGGGGACCAAATGAATATACGCCAGAGGGCAACTTGCACGATTACGAATACACAGAAAAACTAGGCAAAATAAAAATCCCAACTCTAATTACGAGTGGGACTGATGATTTATGTACACCTTATGTAGCTAAAACGATGCAGGATCATCTTGCTGGCAGTAAATGGCAGCTATTTGAAAACTGCGGTCACATGTCTTTTGTAGAAAAAACAGATGAATATGTTGAAATGCTGCGAAAGTGGCTTGATCAACATGACTAAAAAGTAAATATATTTACATAAAATTAATAACTCAACGCCCGATGAGCATCTAAAGCCCAATGCGTTGCAAAAATTTCCTGCTTGATTTTCCGCTTGGTTCCAGTCCAAGGATCATTATAATAGATCGTTTTACCATGGTAACCCGTCAAGGTAATAGCATGGTTAGAGAGGCCGTCAAACATCCCTACCCAAACAACCACCAAGTGTGAATTAATCAGCTTATCCTTAATTGCGGGCAAACCACAATTAGTCATATTCTGTGCTCTACCAAGATAATGCTTCACTACTGGTTTCACCCCATTAGGAGCAACCCAATAGCCGAGCGGATATTTCTTGTAAGGCGAACCGATAAAGCCTTTGTACAACTTCCAAGCACCGTTATGCGTAGTGCGTTTTTTTGATTTACTGTAGATGTAGGCGTTACGCTTTAAAACGCGACCTTGACCACTAATATTGGTCACCTTAATATAAGCATCCCTATCAGCCAACTTGTAGAATTTAGCGCCATTAACTGTTATGGGACTTTGATTTACAGTTACTGCACGATATGCGTAATACTTTTCACCCAATGACTTGCCATTTTCATCATAAAAAAAGCCGCCCCGAAGGACGGCTGTATTGAGTCTGGATCGGATTAATCAAAGAAACTATCAATCAGGTTCTTGAGGAACTTTTTAATAGCCCTCTTGAGCTCTTGAAGCACTTGCCATCACGATTCAGTGGTAGAAATACTACTACAAAGATAAAGTAATACTTCATGGGAGTCTACCTCCTTCCACACGAGTAAGGGCGCTACCCCTTCAGCGTTACCATTTATGTGTTAAAATTGAGATACTACAAAGATAAAGTACACTTCAGCGTGTGCGTGAGCTACTAGCTGGTAGCTCAAAAATTAGCAGGGCGATCGAAAGATCGTCTTTTTTGTTGCCAAGCATAATTTAACAAAATCTATTTTTAAATCATAAAAAACTAAAAAAGCACTGACCTGCCACAGTTTTTTTCAATATGCTTGTGAAATCTGCAAATATGCAAAAATAAAAAGCCCAATTTATGGGCTTTTTCTATATTCTACTTATGATAAGGACTACCTGAGTTAATCATAAATGCACGATAGATTTGTTCAATCAACACCACGCGCATCAACTGGTGTGGCATCGTCAATTTACCAAAACTAATCAAGTCATTTCCCCTCTTGTTTACAGCATCGCTAGTCCCTAAACTGCCACCAATGACAAACGTAATGTCTGAATGACCATAAGTTGCGAGATCCTGAATCTCTTTAGCGAACTCTTCGCTGCTGCGCTGCTTTCCTTTAATTGCAGTCACATACACGTACTCCTTATCTTTAATTTTGCTCAGGATTCGCTGACCTTCAATCTCTTTAACCTTCTCATCTTCAGCTGCACTGAATTTTTCCGGTGCTTTTTCATCAGGCACCTGTACAATGGACACCTTTGCAAAACGACTGAGTCGTTTCTCATACTCCGCAATTGCATCCCTAAAATACTTCTCTTTTAATTTTCCAACACATACAATTTTGATATTCATGATTCTATTATAACAAGCATAGCTAATTTTCCATTCATAATTTTAATCTACCAGCACAATACTAACATCCCTTCCACACTATTTACCCAAACTTTTCCACAAAACTTCAAAGACCAATTTCAACATTTTGTGGTATTATTTTACTTATGCCCCAGAAGTTGTATTTAATAATTTTTCTAAAATTTCTTTATTCACATCGATTTTATGAAAGCCTTTTTTCACAAACTTTATCTCTTAAGGCTTGTTATACCTGCATGAACGCCTGTTTTCTCAAATAGAATTCACTAAATAAGGTCAAAATCATCATATTTTTCCACAAGTTAATAAACCTATATTTATCAAGTTATACACAATCCACAGAGTTATCCACACTTATCAACAGGCTGGTGTCTGTTTGACAACAAATAATTCCGAACAATTTGATGTTACACATTTAAAAAGTTAACAAAAAGGCTATATCTACGTTTAAACCGCGTGATATAGCCTTTTTTCTTTTAATTAACTTCTATTTTGATTTTTAGTTACCTTCAAGTTTTACCTTTAAGTTGACATCCTTACCATTTCTGTTCACGGTAACATTTACGGTATCACCGACTTTATGGCTGTATAAAATGCTGTGTAACGATGCCACATCATCAATCTTCTTGCCGTCAACCTTGGTAATAACGTCGCCGCTCTTCATTCCGGCATTAGCAGCTGAACTATTCTTGTTTACTGAGGCAATGTAAATACCACTCTTCAAAGTAGAATTGATCTTCAAGCGGCTTCTGTAGCCTTCTGGAATACCTTGAAGTGCGATTACCCTTACGCCAAGTTGTGGACGGGTAATCTTACCCTTCTTAACTAATTCGTTCACAATCGTAACTACTTCGTTTGATGGAATTGCAAAGCCCATTCCTTCGACAGAAGTACCATCACTTGATTGGGCTAACTTCATTGAGTTAATCCCGATCACTTGACCAGCTGAGTTAACCAAGGCACCACCTGAGTTACCTGGGTTAATTGCGGCATCAGTTTGAATAACCGTTTGTTGATTGCCTGATGAAGTAGAAATGGTTCTAGCCGGTGCTGAAATAATCCCTTGCGTTACCGTAGAAGCATATTCACTACCTAATGGTGAACCAACGGCAATGACAGTTTGACCAGCTTGTAAGCTCTTAGAATCGCCAAATTCGGCCGTCTTAGTCACATACTTAGCATCAATTGAAAGCACAGCTAAGTCAGTTGTACTATCCTTACCAACAACTTTAGCATTTACTGTCTTGCCATTAGCTAGCATTACCTGAACAGCATCACTGCCTGAGATAACGTGGTTGTTAGTAACGATATAGCCCTTGCCATTAGATTTCATGTAGACTACACCTGAGCCTTCACTGTAAGTCTCAAGCTTGCCCTTGCTGCTTGATGAAGAGCTATCATCACTGTCATCATTACCGAATAAACTATTATAAAGTGAATTAGTACTATTAGAACTTGATTGGCGTTTTAAGTTAATAACTGAAACAACCGCTCCTTTTACATCATTATATGCAGTAGTCATTGTGCCACTAGTCTTAGCACTCTTTTCTGAAACTTTACTACTACTTGAAGATACACTAGTTTGAGCAGCACCATTATTAACTGATGCATTATTCATTTGATCAGCTGCGTAATATGAAACGCCTCCACCGATCAAGCCACCAACTACACCGACAATCGCTGCAGTGGCAATGATTTTACCATTAGTATTCTTTTTTCTAGGTTGTTGTAAATTGTTATTATTATTTTTATTTTCTACCATACTTGCTTCTCCCCTCATCTTGTTTACTAATCATACCGATTAAATTTGAATATTATATGAAAAAATGTTGTGAAAACTGCTAAATTTCAACTAATTTTGTAGGCTGATTAGGTTCTGTATCAATAATCTTAACATCATCATCCAAATTTGCATCCCCCTCAAGCAGCATTTCCTTTGCCGTTTCGTGAGCTAAATACTCCGTATTATTATGTTGGCTGCGATGCGCTAAAAAGATATGCTTTGTTTTAGGTGTGACTACATCAACTAATGCCTGGGCTGCTTCGTCATTAGATAAATGGCCTACATCCGACAAAATTCGCTGCTTCAGTGCCCAGGAATATGGTCCATCTCTGAGCATCATATTATCATAATTAAATTCCATCATATAGGCATCAGCATCTTCAATTGTCCCTTCAACTTCTTCTGATACATAACCTGTATCAGTTAAAAAAGCGACCCGCTTACCACCACTAGTAAACACATAATATTGCGGCTCAGCTGCGTCATGACTAGTTGCAAAGGCAGTAATATCAACATCACCAAAAGTTTTAGTTTGGCCTGGTTCAATTGTATTCATTTGTTCAGCCGGTAATTTACCTATTTTTTGCGTATCCAATAAATACTGCCAAGTCCCACTATTGGCAAAAGCATCTATCTTAGGATAACGGCGCATCAACACGCCGAGTCCGCCACTATGATCGGTATGATCATGACTTAAAAAGGCCATATCAATCTCGTTAATATCAACTCCAACTTCGGCTAGCAAATCTTTAGTTTTCTTACCAGAAAGGCCAGCATCCATCAGGATTTTATGCTGGCCTGTAACGATTAAACTGGTATTGCCGGTCGAGCCGCTTGCTAAAACGGAAACCTTCAATTTTTATCCTTTCTATTTTTCTACATTATAGGTACTCGATTGTAGCATCTGTGCCGTATATGCATTAATACGTTTCATCGTGATATTTTTAGTTGTCTTATTTTCTACCCAAACCAGCCAAGTTGGCAACAAGATTGTGCTGCCACGTACTTCTGTCAGTTTGGAGTAACCTAATTTTACCTGCGTTACGCGCGAATTATTAGTCAACTCACGATCAGTGTACATCGCACGCACAGCACGCCAAGCACTGATGGTTGACTGTAATTCACGCACTGGACTAGCTTGCCCCATATATGTTTCAGTAAAATTAATAATCTGATTATCTTTTACATTGATATTCAATTGGGCCGAGTTAGCATAAATTTCACCATAATCTGAGTTTTGCACAAAAACATAATTGTCTTCACTCGACATATCAGGTTCATACTTGAATTCTTTACCATAAGGAATATTTTTCGAATCATTCTTAAAATCTTCAATTTGTTCTAAAGCTTCCTTAGGTTTTTTACTCAAAAGGACTGCTTGTCTTGGTTCACCATAAAGCACATTATCGCTTTTAGAATAGCGGGCATTTACATTAGTCAGCGAGCTAACTTTGCCAGAAAGGTAGTCACGATTCTTGGTAGCTAAATAATAACCAGAATCTGGTGCATCCGAAATCTTATCGGGCAAATCAATATTGTCTGACTTCATTTCATTGCGGATGCTAGCAACGCTGCGAGTAGTGGTATCAGCGTTACTTAAATTAACGGGAGAACGGAGAATTTCGATTCCAAGATAAATATCAATTAAAAAGAAAACAACGAAAAATAGCCATTCGATTCGTTTATGGTCCATTTCTATTTTCCCCTTTCGTTAACAGTTAACTGATCAGCTTCACGGTAGGTAGATACGTCTTGCTTTTCCCATTCACCTAGGCTCTTCCATTCATCGTAGGCTTTGATATAGTACGTTGGGATCAAGTTAATCAAACTATGGTGACTTGAATCCTTTTCTTCAGCAAAACCAACGATAATTCGTTGAATATCTTCCTGCTTTAGGCCGTGATTGACTAATTCATCAACAACATCTTGGGTTGGTTTTAACCGCTTAGTTTGACCATCAAACGGAATTGGAATTTGGAAGTTTACACTATTAAAGGCCACATTAATCGAATCTGTTGAAAAGGTCGTCTTGACTTGCAAATCATGCTTATTTAAGAAAACAGGAATCCCTTCAATATAGTTTAGATAACTAACATTAGCACCATCTGCATCAAAGAAGCGTAAATCTTGCTCGGTTAAACCCAATTGGTGAACATAATAAACGCTATCTAATAAGCGGTTAGTAGTATTGGGGATCTTATTTTTTTCATAATGAGTATAAAGATAATTATGCTCACCTGAATTAGAATCTGGCACTCTTAAGCGAGTATAGTAGTTCAAAGAATACACCGTTTGACCATTCTTATTAGTCTTACTAGTAACGCCAGATGTACCTAATAAACGCGAAACAAAGTAAGAATACGATTGATGATTAGTCAAGTAACTATAAACTTTAGCATTCATTGTCTTGATGTAAAACGGTGAATAGCCTTCCTTTAAACGAACTAATCTAACTGGATACTTGCTCTTAGCATTACGTGCATATTTACGTAGTTTATCAAAATTTGCGCCAGCAATTTTTACTTGATAAATTTCATTAGTCTGATCATTTCCCAAATAAATCCAGTGATTTGACTGCGAGATAAAGAAGCGGTTAAACTCGCGGTTATCATTTGCGGCATTATTCAACTGGTTAAATAAGGAGAAAGTAATTTCATCTGGATAAACCAACTGCACATAGTTGGGATTGTTTAAATACTCTTCATATTTAGTTCTAGTATCAACTATTTTCTTAATTTTATTAGTGGCCTTGGCTTTTTTTATCTCTTTGGTAAATTCTAAAGTCAAATTATTTTTTGAATCATATAGCTGACACAAATTTCCATTAGCAAAACCATATGAAGTAGTTGGAATATATAAATCATATAATGACTTAAAATTGTGACTACGCGTTTGCTCTTTAGTGATATTATTTTGATTTTGCTGACCAATATTACTAAAGCGCTGATCACTAGTCATAATAAAGATCCAAAGCACAATTGAGAGGACAATGACGATCAGTGTAGCTAAGCCTAAGAAAAATTCACCGAATTTGAATTTAAACTTCATCCCAATCATCCTCCTCTGTCATCGGTTCATATGGCAAGGAAATATAGAAAGTAGACCCCTTGCCTTCGCTACTGTCAGCCCAAATTTTACCATGGTGAGCTTCCACAATTTCTTTAGCAATGGCCAAGCCCAAGCCGGTACCACCTTGGGCCCGGGAACGTGCCTTATCAACTCGGTAAAAGCGGTCAAAGATTTTACCCAGATCTTTTCTTGGAATACCCAAGCCCTGGTCAGAAATACTTAAGATAACATGATTTTGGTTTTGGGTCATTCTAACAGTAATTACACCGCCATCAGGTGAATACTTAATTGCATTGTTCATAATGTTATCAATTACCTGCATCATCTTATCGGTATCGATTTCCACCCATAAGGCTTGACTGCCTAATTCACGCTTAATTGTGTATTTCTTCTTTTCTTTATTTTTATCTGTTTTAACAATCATATCGAAACGGTTAAGAATATGGTTAACAAAATCGTTTAAGTTAACAAATTCTAGATCCATTTTTGAAACGCCACGGTCCATTCTAGACAAACTCAACAAGTCATTGATCATTCTAATCATCCGACTAGTTTCTTGTTGAGTAACTTCCAAAAACTTAGGAGCAATCTCTGGATTCTTCCAAGCACCCTCATTAAGAGCTTCAATATAAGCCTGCAAACTTGTTAAAGGTGTTCTCAATTCGTGTGAGACATTAGAAACAAACTGTCTTTGTGAATCTTCATTCTTTTGTTGCTCAGTTACATCGTGTAATACACAAACTGACCCTGATACAAAGCCAGTTACCCGCTTAATCAAAGAAAAACTAGCATGCAAAATAATTTCATCCCGCGTACCTGGATCAAGGGTAATAACGATCTCTTTTTGACTAGAAATCAAATCTTGTGACGAAGTATCTTCTAGTCCCAGTACTTCAGCAATCGGCTTATTGATAACCTCGTCTTCTTTTTTATTTAAAAAGTTTAGTGCCATATGATTAACCACACTGACGTTACCATGACGATCAGTGGCTAGAACTCCATCGCTCATGTGTGACAGAACACTATCTAGTCGCCGCCGTTCACTATCAGACTCTTCTTGTGAGCGTTCAATTCGTACGGACAGGGTATTAAATGCTTTAGCTAATTGCCCTAGTTCATCATTGGAATAAATTTTTACCTGACTTGAATAATCACCATCAGCAATATGCAATGCTTGTTTCTGCATTTCTTCGATCGGTTGCGTAATTGCCCGGGAAATAACCAATGACAAAAATGCACCTAATAAAGCCGCGATCAATGACGCAATCAAGAAAGTCAATGAAATTTGGCGCAAATTGTTAAAGACATCTTGCATACTAGCTTTAACATAGACAGCACCAACAGTATTGTTAGAGCCATTGCCACTAGTCAACGGCGATATTTGAATCATGTAATTGCCATGATCATCGACCACTTTATTAATTTGATGTCCAGTTGAAATAACCTGCTTCACATCAGTATTGTTAATCCGTTGACCGATCTTACTTTTATCATTTAAGTTAGAAACGGCACGAATCGTATCCTTATTATCGACAACAATAATTTCACTAATTGCATCATTATTGTAGTCATTAACAATTTGATTCAAGCGATCATTAGTATTTTTATTATCACTGGTCAACTGATTAGCTAACTGATTGCTGACGATAGTCTGAATCTGGATTGATGATTGGAAATTTTCAATGCTATTTTGCTCTAATTGACGGGTAAAATAAGCTCCAATAACTTCAATTGTTGCCAGTAGCATCAGCATGAACACAATTGCAATTTTAGTATTAATGGAATTAAATGTACTATTTAATCTTGCTTTGAATTTTTTCATTCTACTCATTCAATATCTAAAAAATATAAAAAAGAAAGCCACTACCATAACAGTTCTGTGGCTTTCTTTATTATTCTTCACTCGGCTGTTTTACATAATAGCCAACACCACGACGGGTAACTAAAATTTGAGGTTGGATTGGATTATCTTCAATCTTTTCTCTTAAACGGTGCACCGTTACGTCTACAGTCCGCACATCACCGAAGTAGTCATAACCCCAAACAGTCTGAAGCAGGTGTTCACGAGTCATAACTTGTCCCATATGTTGAGCTAAATAGTAAAGAAGTTCAAATTCACGGTGAGTAAGTTCAATCTTCTTACCATTTTTTTCTACAATATAGGCATCTGGCATAATGACCAAGTTACCGATCTTAATATTCTTATCGGTCTCTTCTTGGCTGGCAGCTTCTGCTTTTTTAACAATATCACGACGACGCAGGTTAGCCTTCACACGGGCAACTAATTCCCGGTTAGAAAACGGCTTGGTTACGTAGTCATCTGCACCCATTTCCAGTCCTAAGACTTTATCAATTTCAGTATCTTTAGCAGTTACCATGATGATTGGCATGTCATGCGTTTGACGAACTTCACGCGCAACTTCCAACCCATCTTTTTTGGGCAACATCAAATCCAGAATCATTAGATCCGGGTCGTATTCGTCAACTTTTTTAACAGCTTCTTCGCCATCATAGGCGGTGTCGACATCAAAGCCTTCCTTAGTTAAATTAAATTTGATAATATCAGAAATCGGCTTTTCATCGTCGACGACGAGAATCTTCTTTGGCATCGGGAATGCCTCCTTTGCCCTTACATTATACTGAATTTTGTAACATTAGCCAAAAATTTTTGTTTTTTTTCAAAAAAAGCTTGCATTTTCTTATCAACAATAGCATAATAATATCTGTTGATTGATTCAACGACATGGGTGGCTAGCTCAGCTGGCAGAGCAACGGACTCTTAATCCGTGGGTCCAGGGTTCGATCCCCTGGCCACCCATAATATTTTTCGTAAGAGATAAGATGTTGATCTTATCTCTTTTTTTGTTTCTTAAATTGGATTTAGAAAGGGCTTTCTTGGTAAAATAAAATTAGAATTTGTACGAGGGGGCTTTACAATGAACGAAGCTGTATTTTTTAATCCAGGGGATGCCATCGCATCTTCACACGACTTTAAAGAAGCACGCCGCAGTGCTCAAATCATTAAGGCAGAACGTCCAACAGGGCGCCAAATTGTGATTGCCAAAAATGATCAAAGCGGTGTCTATGCTGTTTACTATGCAGATCACATGAAGCATGATCAGCAAGGCACAGCCTATCATATTCAAGATAAACTTTAGTAAAAAAGCGGCCATTATGGGCGCTTTTTGCTAGCTTCAAATTATTTTTCAACTTTTTTCAAAAAAAGCTTGTCAAATTATAAAACTACTGGTAATATATTTAAATGTCGGCGGGAGCTGATGAACAAATATGGGTGGCTAGCTCAGCTGGCAGAGCAACGGACTCTTAATCCGTGGGTCCAGGGTTCGATCCCCTGGCCACCCATAATATGAAAGATGTACTGCAAGAAGGCGGTGCTTTTTTTATGCTATTTTACAGAAGATTCGTATTTTTCAATCATGAAATTACGAATCTTTTTTATTTTCTTTCAGCATTCCTCTCGTCTTAGGAATTAGGCTTTTTTCCATGGTATCATAGGATACATAAGTATCATGGAGGGCAAGATGAAACGGATTTATTATTACCAAAAAACAACCGATGATGTAGTCGATAGTCACGATCAAAATTTCAGTCTACCCGATAATTACGTTATTCTACCTAATTCTCTTGGAGCTAGAATCTGGTCCACTACCGCTCGTCACTTAGCATGCGCTTTTGGTTGGGTGGTTTTCCGCTTCTTCGATCATGTAAAAGTCGTTGGTCAAGAAAAACTTAAGCAAGTCAATGGGGGCTATTTTATTTATGGCAACCATACTAGACCCATGGGGGATGTCTTTACCTCGCTCACAATTTTTCCAATCAAAAATTTTTATGCTATTGCTAATCAAGCTAACTGGGGCATCCCCTTCATTGGCAAATATCTTGTACGCTACGGCGGTCTGCCTGTTGGCAAAAATATGAAGCAATCGCTCAAACTAATTAAAGCCATTCAAACTGTGATTAAGGATAAAAAGGGCGAGATTCTCATCTACCCTGAAGCTCATGTCTGGCCCTATTACACGAAGATTCGCCCGTTCGATGCAACAAGCATGCACTTTCCAGTTAAATTAAATGCGCCTAGTTTCGTCATGACCAAAACCTACCATAAAAAGTGGCTTAGCAAGCGACCTAGTGCCGTTATTTACATTGATGGGCCCTTTTACCCGGATACAAATTTAAGCCGTAAGGAAGCTCAAAATAAGCTTCACGATGAAATTTGGCAGGTAATGAAGCAGCGTGCAAAAAATAGCGATTATGAATATTGTCAATATATTCAAAAGAAATAAAAAATAGGAGTTTATCATGAATATTCTTTTTTGTGGAGATGAAAATGCTCAAGATGGCGTTTTGATTTCCACCTTATCTTTAATCAAAAATTCTGGTGCTCAAGAATTGCATCTTTATATTTTAACGATGGAGGCACACAGTGATGAACGTAAATATCACCCTTTCTCACAACATGCGGCTGATTTTTTACGTTCTTTAGTAAAAAAAGCCAATCCTAACAGTACAGTTGAATTAATTGACTGCACCAAGTTATTTGAACAGGAACCGCCAACCGCTAACATGAATACTCGCTTCACGCCATATGCCATGTTGCGTTTATTTGCAGACCAATTGCCACAGATTCCTGATCGCATTCTTTATTTAGACGATGACATTGTCATTCGCGGTGATATTACAACTTTTTACAATGAGGATATTAACGGAATCGAATTAGTGGGCGTACTTGATTATTGGGGTCGCTTCTTCTTCCACAATCTTAAGACCAAGCGCGCATTTGATTATCTTAATTCTGGCGTTTTGTTGCTGAATATGAAGAAAATTAAACAAACTGGTCTCTTTGCCGAGGTGCGGCATATGATGCAAGTTAAGCAAATGTTTTTGCCCGACCAATCAGCAATAAACAAGCTAGCTGTAGCCAAGCGAGTAGCACCACGCCGTTATAATGAGCAATATCATTTGCAAAAAAACACCAAAATTCAACATTTCACTACTAGCTTTAGGTTTTGGCCTTATTTCCATACTCAAACAGTTAAGCCATGGGATGTTGATCGCGTACACAGTGTACTTCATTTACATGAATATGATGATTTGCTTAACGAATATCTCAAATTACGAAATAATTTAAAAAAATAATTTAGGAGGATCTTATTTTGAAAACCATTCCTGTTTTTTACACAATTAGCGATAATTATACGCCATATGCATATGTTTCAATTAAATCATTAATTGACCATACTGACCCCAAGAAGGACTATACGATTACCCTTTTAGTCCAACAGATATCTGATGAGCACAAAAAGAGCTTAGAAGATCTTTCAACTGATAATATTCATGTTCAAATCTTTCATATCGACGATGACATGGTTAAGCCAATCCATAATACCAAGGAAAACTACTTACGTGCTCAATTCTTTACCATGTCAATTTTCTACCGGCTATTCATTCCAGAATTGTTCCCTCAATATGACAAGGCAGTTTATCTTGATGCAGATACTATTATCTGTACTGATATTGCTAAAATGTACGAAATTGATATCGCCGACAACATGTTTGCTTCATGTCCCGACTTATCAATTCGTTACATGCCACTTTTACAAAAGTACATTAAAGAATGTCAGGGAATTTTGCCTGCAGAAAAATACATCAATAATGGTGTAATTCTGTTTAATATGAAGGCCTTTAGAGACAAAAAGTTTGTTGATAAATTCTACTACTTAATGAATAAATATCATTTCGATAACGTTGACCCTGATCAAGCCTACATGAATGAAATTTGCGAAGATAAGATTTATCACCTACCTAAAGAATGGGATGCTATGCCAAATGAAAGCATTCCTGAAATTCAAGATCCTAAGATCGTGCACTACAATCTTTTCTTCAAACCATGGCATTTTGCTGATGTTCAATATGGTCATTATTTCTGGGATATTGCTAAAACTACGCCGTATTACGATGAACTAAAGCAGCAATTAGACAACTTTACTGATGAAGACCGTCAAAAGGCCCGAGCTGACCTAGAATGGATGGCCAAAAAAGTTGACATGATTGTCAAAGAGCCAAATACTTGGGCTAAGGTTAAACAAACGGAATCAGTTAAAATCTAAGAAAGGTAATTTTATGACAATTCCTATTTTTTACAGTATCAGCGATGACTTTACCAAATACGCTGCTGTTTCTCTTAATTCTTTAGTCAAACATACAGATCCAAATAAGGATTATACTGTTTACTTTTTAAATCAAGATCTCTCATCAAAGCATCAAAAAGCTTTGTCTGATCTTAGCAGTTCAAACGTTCATGTGAAGTTTTTCCATATTGATGATCAACTTGTACAACCTATTCAAAATCGTAAGGAAAACTTTCTTCGCGCTGACTTTTTTACCATGTCGATTTTTTATCGCCTCTTTATTCCAGAACTTTTTCCCGAATATGATAAGGTGATCTATATTGATAGCGACACAATTGTAAACGACGATCTTGCTAAACTATACAACTCCGAATTGGGTGATAATTTATTTGCTGCTTGCACCGACTCCTCAATTCAATATGTAGACAAGATGATAAAATACATCAAAAATGTCCTGGCACTTGACCCCAAGAAATACATTAACTCTGGCATGCTCGTCATGAATGCTAGGGCCTTTCGCGCTGAACATTTTATTGACCATTTTATGACACTTTTAGAAAAGTATCATTTTGATTGTATTGCTCCTGATCAAGACTATTTAAATGAAATCGGGGAAGGCAGAATTTTGCACTTAAATCCTCGCTGGGATGCTATGCCAAATGAAAACACTGAACCTTTAACTAATCCTGGTCTGATTCACTATAATCTTTTCTTTAAGCCATGGCATTTTGCTAATGTCCAATATGCACAGTACTTCTGGGATAGTGCCAAACAAACGCAGTTTTTCGATGAATTAAAGAACGAACTCAATAATTATACTGATGACGAGCGTGCAGCAGACCGCGAAAAATTGGATCATATGCTTGCTAAGGAAGACAAAACTGAGCAAGATCCTAATAATTGGGCAAAAGTTAAGAAACGAGAGGCAGTAACACTATGATTTTTGGCGATAATCGTGAGGCAGTGATTAAAAATATAAAAAAAGCTGCTAATGAACGCAACTTCACAGCAAAAGTAGAAATCGGCGATCCCCAAATGTCCCTAGATCAGCGCCTTAAATTGGTCAATGATTATTGGAATAAGCGTAACACTTTTTCAAGTAAGCTTAATAATCGTATTGGACATCTCTTATTTGGTACTTTATCCAGAGCATTAGCTGGATCAACTGAATTTGTAGGTTTAGAGAACCTAAATAATTTACCTATTGGTGGCGCAATTTTAACTTCTAACCACTACAATCAGGTTGATTCTTTACCAATGAAGTTGCTCGCTAACAAGATGCACCATCAGCTTTCAATTGTAATTGAAGATACTAACCTAATGCTACCGGGATTTTTCCGCTATTTAATGAATTATGTTGGCACTATTCCACTAGTTCAGAGTCCTAGCTATATTGGAAATGAATTTCCTAAGCACCTCAGTGCAGCTTTAGCTAAAAATAATTGGGTTTTAATTTATCCAGAACAGGAGATGTGGTGGAATTATCGCAAGCCTCGCAAATTACAACGTGGTGCCTATTATTTTGCGGCTAAACAAAATGTACCGGTAATCTCCACTTTTGTCGAGATTAAGGATCTACCTAAAATCGAAAAGAAAGATCCTAATTTTTATGAGACCAAATATATTGTCCATGTTTTACCACCAATCTTCCCTGACGTTTCTCTAAACGCCAACGAAAACGCTCATAAGATGATGGAACTCGACTACCGACAAAAAGTTGCTGCCTACGAGAAAATTTATGGTAAAAAGCTTAATTATGACTTTCTAGATTGGGATATTGCTGGGTGGCGTGGTCATCTTTCATAAGAAAAGCATAAGACTCCTTCGTATCTCTTGCTATAAGGTGACACAGTGTTACCATTGATATATCAAGATCTTATTAGAAAGGAGCTTCTTATATGAGAAAATTTACTAAAGAAACTCTATCAAATTACAATGGTAAAAATGGACGTCCAGCTTATATTGCATTTAATGGTACTGTCTATGACGTAACTAATAATACCCACTGGCTTAATGGCGAAAATAATGGTATCCATGCTGGCTGTGATGTTAGTCTGGACCTCGCTCAATCTCCAGTTCTGGAATTGGCCCACATTAATCAAGTTGGTATTTATAACTAAAGATAAACTAAAAATTTGATCAAAATGATCCATAAAACAACGAGAGAATTGCTCGTTGTTTTTTTTGTCTAACTCAGCATTTTATACGCTGAGTTAATTATTTGATTCAACTACAGTCTTTAATTACTGATGATTACATTTTTCTAATACGAGTGCTTATCTGACATCACACCAACTGATTGTTTGTATGAATTACTTGGTAACATGAATATTTTTGATCTATAAATCATAAGAGTACCAGTCAGGTTGTTGCTCTTTAAACCCCATTCTTGTAAACATTTTTTTGCTTTGAATATTAAAGTCATATATGTGAGCCTTCACTTGCGTCATTTTCTGAATTCTTGCAAGCTGCACCAATTTGTCGACACATTTTCTACCAAGATGCAAGTTTTGATATTCTTTGCAAATCACGATTGATATCTCACCGTCTTTTAGCAAAGTACAATCACCAATCAATTTCCCTTGATATTGAATATAGTAGCACCACCCATGCACTGACAAATATTCATACATTCGACGTAATTTAGTTAAATCATAAACGGTATCAATATTATCTACCTGCTTACAGATTTTAGGATCCTGGTACCATTTAAGAGTCTGCTTTTCATTCGGGAAATATGGCACTAACGTAAGTCTATCAGAATTTTTATCCATCTAAATATGTCCTTTTTTCTAAGTATTTAATGTCTGAAATTTAACATATACTTTTGAATATTTACCAGTCTAATAGAGAGACAAAGACAACAAGTTTATACATTTCATAACGCAAATAAAAAGCTATAACTTCTTTATTAGCTCTATAATTTTTTCGGTTCAGTATAAATTCTTGTGTAAATAGAAATTAGATAACAAAAAAAGAAGGGTT
>NZ_PCYV01000031.1:0-29580 GCF_002553785.1 Lactobacillus sp. UMNPBX15 | reverse complement strand
AAAATGTATGAAAATAAAACATAGTCATACATTTGCTTACATTTTTCATAGCAGTTTTATTATTGGAATATGCTGTGCTACATATTTAAACTTAATTAATTTTATTATTAATTTTGTCTGGCATGTTTTGTTTGATAAATTACCTGTTCCTAGTCAGGCTTTACCATTTTTTATTTGTATTCCTTTTGGTTTCATTATTGGTATATTAATTAAGCGTTTAGGATCATATCCATTAACTATCGAAGAAGTTTTAATGAGTGTTAAGCAGCAGGGAAAGATCAATTATCACAATTGGTGGAAATCCTTAACCTTAGGTCTTATTTCTTTAGCCGCGGGTGGCAGTATTGGACCAGAGGCTTCAACTACTGTACTAGGAAGTGGCATGGTTAATTGGCTGGGAGATAGATTACGACTAATTGCTTATTCTTCTGATTGGAAATGGAATCATTTTTGGGATACTATCGTTTCGAAAAAACAACTAAAAAAACTGCCAAAATTTAGTAGCCTTTTTAAATCAAAATTGCATCAAAAAGTTTTTTGCTTAATTATGGTTATGATCGGCGTGGTTGGTGCAGCAATAGTCTTTAAATTATTCCCTGAAGAAGGATTATTTGGTATTCATCATCGCCATATTCTCTGGCAATGGCGCTATAGTATGTATGTAATTATTCTATTAATTGTAGGTTGGAGCTTCGGTATGTTTTTCTTATGGAGCGAAAAATGGAGTGATTATTTTGCTGAAAAAATTACTATTTCACCGATTATTAAAGCAACTATATGGGGAATAGTTCTTGCATTACTTACCTTAATTACTAGTTATGCCCTGTATTCTGGTGAATTTCAAATTGTTCCATTTGTACACCAGGCGTTGCAAATATCACCATTATTTTTGCTAGTTATAGCAGTCATCAAAACCTTGTCTACTAATATAGGTTTTAGTTTAGGCTGGCGTGGTGGAAAAATTTTCCCTTCGATTTTTGCTAGTGTAGCAGTTGGCGCAGCGATTGCGCAATTTTTACCAATTATGCCAGTTATGTGTGTAGCCATTACAGTTAGTGCAAGTATTGCAGTTATCTTGGGTAAACCTTTATTAACAGCTATTTTATTGATTCTGTTATTACCAATAGAATTGGCTCCTGTCATTTTAGTAAGTGCGTATTTAGCTGCCTGTTTAACAAAAGTGAGCTATAGTTTTAGACAAAAGAATAATTAGGGAGGTATTTTTTATGAACGAAAAAAACGATGCAGTAACTGGTGCTTCTTTGATAGAGAATCAAGAAGAAAAAGTGAAAAGCCCATGGCCAGGTCCTAAAGGCATGATTCCTGTAACAAGTGGGCGTGCTGACGATGCTAATGTACATAATCGTGCCTACTTAGACAATATCTTGGTGGAGATGCGTTTGCTTGATTCAGTTGAGCCAGACTTAACAACTGAGATTTTTGGTAAAAAATATGCCTCACCTTTAACTCTGGCTGCAGTCTCTCATTTGAACAGGGTTTTACCAGATAAGACACGTAAGCCAATGCAAGAAAAGGCACGTGCGGCTAAGAATACCAATACTTTAAATTGGATTGGCATGGAGTCAAACGAAGAATATGCCGAAATTGTCAAAGAGGGCGGCGATACAGTTAGAATTGTGAAGCCTTACGCAGACCATGATAAAATTATGGGCGAACTAAAACAAGCAGAAGAATTGGGTGCCGTAGCTGTTGGAATGGATATTGACCATGTGCCTGGTGATAATGGTAAATATGATGTAGTCGATGGTATTCCACTAGGACCGATTTCATTTAGCGATCTTGAAAAGTATGTTCATGCAGTTAAACTGCCGTTTGTGGCTAAGGGCGTGCTATCCGTGCGTGATGCCGTTAAGGCTAGAGATGCTGGTGCCAAGGCAATAGTTGTTTCACATCACCACGGCCGCGTTCCATTTGGCGTGCCACCACTAAAAGTTTTGCCAGCAATCAAGCAAGCACTAAATGGCAGTGGAATGACCATTTTTGTAGATGGATCATTGATGACAGGCTACGATGCATACAAGGCTTTGGCATTAGGCGCAGATGCTGTACTGATTGGTCGAGGGATTCTTTCTGAATTGTTAAAAGATGGGCAAAAAGCAACAGAAGATAAGATTAAGAAAATGAATGAGCAGCTTGCACAAATGATGTTGTATACTGGCGTTAGAGATACTAAATCATTTGATCCTAGTGTGTTACATTTTGATTAGGATAGAAAAATGAAATAGTTTATTTTTTACAGTTTACTATAATTAAGTGGCTATTAGCCTATAATAAAGGCGTTTAAAGCTATACTGAATAGTGTTATGCTTAACTCGGACGTTGTTATAAGGTAATTATTTAAAAGTAATTAGTTGTATACGAAAACATGCTTAGCTCTGGTAAAAGCTAAGCATGATGTCTCATAATATTGAGCCGCTTGTAGATTGTACTACAAGCGGTTTTATTTTAGATGAAAATAACAAGTATTTCAAGAAGCTAGTATCTATGTTCTGCTATTATGGAAATGGATTGATTTAGAAAGTGATGCTATTGAAATTTCATTATGAGCGGGGATGCAAAACCTTTTTTAAAAAGCATAAGAATGAGCAAAAGATAATTAAGCAGTTAATCGATCAAGCGATTACTAAGGAATTGGCAACTGGTATGACTAAAGTGAAGATCGCTGCAATGACTCGGATTGAGGGAAAATCAATTTACGAGTTTCGCCTAAATTTGAAAAAAGCGGGTTCAGCGAGAGTCGCTTTTGCAGTAAAGGATGAGCAAGTACTAGTTCTTTTGATTACCTCTAATTTACAGAAGGATAGTTTTAGTCATGAATTAGAAACTGTTCTGAAAGGAAGTCATTATGCGTTTAATTCCAATTAAGCAGGCAGAGACTTTGCTCAAAAAAATCTGTAGTAATAAAAGTAAATATGTAGAAATTAAATTATTAACGGCAAAAAAGGATCGTTCAATTAGTGTGAAAAATGATGGTAAAAAGCTAATTTTAACTGAAGATGGCTATTTGAACTTTACGCAGGAATATGAATTGACTGATCCAGCTGTTGGCCGTCATGCAGTTTTAGCGGCTTTTAAAAAGGAATTTCCGCGTAGTAATCGTGCGTATCTGATTGCTAAATAGTATACTTTAACTATAAGAAAAACTATCAGTGCTGATCAGAAAGGAAGTCTTTTTATCAATGAAATATGCAGAAAAATCTCCCGCATTATGGGATGCCATTCATCATGAAGAACAGCGCCAACAAGACACCATCGAATTAATTGCCTCTGAAAATATTGTTTCTGATGCAGTTCGTGAAGCACAAGGTTCTGTTTTAACTAACAAGTATGCTGAAGGATATCCTGGTCGGCGTTATTATGGCGGTTGTCAATATATTGATCAAGTTGAGCAACTGGCTATTGATTATGCAAAAAAATTGTTTAACGCAAAGTTTGCTAATGTACAGCCGCACTCTGGATCACAGGCTAACATGGCAGTTTATCAAGCACTTTTGAAGCCAGGTGATGTCATTTTAGGTATGGGAATGGATGCTGGCGGTCACTTGACTCATGGATCCAAGGTTAACTTCAGTGGTAAGGAATATAAGTCTTACAGTTACGGCCTAAATGTTGAGACTGAAGAACTAGATTTTGATGCCATTCGTGAAATTGCTCTTAAGGTTAAACCTAAGTTAATTGTAGCCGGTGCTTCTGCGTACAGCCGCATCATTGATTGGCAAAAGTTCCGTGAAATTGCAGATGAAGTTGGGGCATACTTAATGGTTGATATGGCTCATATTGCTGGCTTAGTAGCAACCGGTCAACATCCAAGTCCTGTTCCAGTAGCTGATGTAGTAACTACAACTACACATAAGACCCTGCGTGGCCCTCGTGGTGGGATGATTTTGTCCAACAATTTAGAAATTGGTAAGAAAATAAATTCCGCTTTGTTCCCAGGCATTCAAGGTGGGCCACTTGAGCATGTCATCGCAGGTAAAGCGCAAGCATTTTATGAGGACTTGCAACCACAATTTACAGATTATATTAAGCAAGTCATTAAAAATTCTAAGGCAATGGCAGAAACTTTTGCTGAATCGGACAATATTCGTGTCGTATCTGGTGGTACTGATAACCATTTGATGATTATCGATATTACTAAGACTGGTATTACCGGTAAAGATGCTCAAAATTTACTCGACTCTGTTCACATCACTACCAACAAAGAATCAATTCCAGGCGATCAACGTTCACCATTTGTTACTAGTGGGTTGCGGATTGGTACGCCAGCAATTACTAGTCGTGGCTTTGATGAAGCAGATGCTAAGAAGACTGCGGAAATGATTATTGAAATTTTATCTGATCCAGAAAATTCCGCAACGATTGCTCATGTTAAAGAAGAAGTTCAGGCATTAACTAAAAAACATCCAATTGAATAATTTGTATAGCAGAATTTAGCCGTCCTAGTTCTCAGCTGGGGCGGCTTTTGTTATAATAAAAAATTAAAAATAATGGAGTTAAGAATGAAGGAAACGTGATTATTTGGAAAAATTAAAAAGACATAAAATAGGCTTATTTTCAGCGATTATGCTGGCCTTGAATTCTTTAATTGGTTCGGGTTGGCTTTTTGGTTCAGGTTCTGCAGCACAAATTGCGGGTCCAGCCGCAATTTTATCTTGGATTTTAGGTGCAGTAATTATCATCTCAATTGCATTGACTTATGTAGAATTAGGTTCGATGTTTCCCGAAAGTGGCGGGATGAGTCGATACGCTCAATATAGTCATGGGCCGTTATTGGGCTTTGTGGCTGCTTGGGCTAACTGGATTTCACTAGTCACATTGGTACCGATGGAAGCCGTAGCTGCCGTGCAATATATGAGTTCTTGGCCCTGGAGCTGGGCTAACTGGACTAAAAATTTTATTAAAAACGGCAGTATTACTTTTGCTGGCTTAGGTGTGGTTATTATTTTTATGCTGATTTTTACAATGATCAATTTTTGGTCAGTTAAAATCATGACCCATTTTACCAATTTGATTTCTATTTTTAAGATCTTATTGCCTACTTTGACGATTATAGTTTTAATTGCTTCAGGTTTTCATGGACAAAACTTTGGCAGTAATTTACATGAATTTATGCCTTATGGTAGTCGGTCCATTTTTGAAGCAACTTCTGTTTCAGGAATTATTATGTCTTATGATGCCTTTCAGACGGTCATCAATATGGGTGGGGAATTGAAAAATCCGCGTAAGAATATTGTGCGTGGGGTATTGATTTCAATGTTAATTACTGCGGCAATTTACATTATGTTGCAAGTGACGTTTATTGGTGCAGTTGAGCCAGGTATGTTAGCTAAAGTAGGCTGGCATGGAGTTAACTTTACCTCACCATTTGCGGACATTGCTATTATTTTAGGCATTAATTGGTTAGTAATTTTGCTCTACCTAGATGCATTTGTTTCACCATTTGGGACAGGGGTAGCATTTGTAGCTACGGCCTCAAGAGCCCTAGCGGCAATGACACACACACGTCATTTGCCAAAATGGTTAGGTAGATTGAATCAAAAATACTTAATACCACGTTATGCGATGATTGCTGACTTTGTTTTGGCGATTATTTTAGTAAGCTTATTTAGAAACTAGAATTTACTAGCAACAGTAATCACGGCCTCAACTTTGATTGCATATTTGACTGGTCCAGTTACGGTAATGACTCTAAGAAAGAAAAGACCAGATCTTGATCGTCCATTTAATCCTGGTTATATGAAGTGGCTAGCTCCAGTTACCTTTATACTAACTAGTTTGGCAATTTACTGGTCAATGTGGTCAACGACTATTCAGGTGATAATTGTTATTGCCTTGGGTTTGCCGATTTATTTTTATTATGAAATTCACTACCAACATTCAAATTTAAAAGAACAATTACATAGTAGTTGGTGGATGATCGGTTATTTGATTTTTATGTCACTTATGTCCTTTGTGGGCAGTAGCGGTTTTGGTGGTCAGAACTGGATTAAGTATCCATTTGACTTTGTAGTAATTATCATTATTTCTCTCGCCTTCTATTATTGGGGAATTAAGACAGGGTTAAAGAAAATCGATCCTTATGCTGAAAAAATTGCGCAAAATAAAGAATAAGTAAAAAAACTGTTGGGATTTTTGGTCTCAACAGTTTTTTGATCGCTATTCTGCTTCATCAAGATACTTATTTAGCACCTTGAAAACACCGTTGTCGTTATTAGTAGGTGCAATAAATTTAGCAGTCTTTTTAACGATATCTTGACCATTAGCCATGGCATAACTTAAACCAGCAAATTTCAACATTTCAAGGTCATTTTCACCATCACCGAAGGCAATTAATTCACTTCTTGGCACGTCTAAATAAGCTAAAAATTCCTTTAGCCCTGCGGCTTTATTTACACCTTCAGGAATAATATCCATGTAGCTCCAACCACTAGTTGTGACGTGGATTTTTTCTGTACTACGGCTGTTGAAGTCATGTTCTAATTCATGTCGAATCTTGCTGGGATAGTCCATTGTGATCTTAGTGTATTGGTCATCAGCAGGAATTTTATTAAAATCATCAATTTCGATGCTATTAGGATAAAAATAATGATGGGACCGCTTGTATTCTGGTGGTGTACTTTTTAAAAAGTAGGAGTGCTTAACGCCACTGATTAAAATGTTTTGGGCTGCACCAGGATAGCGTGCGTGCAAATATTCAATAAAATTTAGGATGCATTTTTTTGAAAAGCTTGTTGTACGAATAATTTTTCCATCGCGAACTAAGACCGCACCATTGTCGGCAACAAAGTCAATAGAATCGATAAATTCGCTAAAGTCATCAGCCAAACGACCAGCTGGGCGGCCGCTAGCAATAATAAAATGTGCCCCGTGTTGATGCAGACGAGTTAAAATCTCGCTAAACATTTGATGATCGTATTGTTTTTCATCGTTAACAAAAGTACCGTCAACGTCTACAGCAACGGCCTTAAAGGAAAGAGTAGTCATCTAATTACCTCACTAAAATTTGATACCGTTAACAGTTTACCATTTCTTGCAAGTGCTTACATAAATTATTTATATTATGTTTAACAATAAATTTGAAATTTACGAGGTAGAAAAAATGACACCATGGTGGAAAAAAGCAGTTGTTTATCAAATTTATCCTAAGTCATTTCAGGACAGCAACGGTGATGGCATAGGTGACTTACAAGGAATTATTGCTCGTTTAGATTATTTGGAAAATCTAGGAGTTGATGCAATTTGGCTTTCACCGGTCTATCAATCTCCCGGTGTGGATAATGGCTATGATATTTCAAATTATGAAGCGATTGATCCGCAATATGGCACGATGGCTGATATGGATGAGTTGATTCAGAAAGCTAAGGAGCATCATATCCGAATTGTAATGGATCTGGTGGTTAATCATACATCTGACCAGCATCAATGGTTTGTGGAGGCACGAAAAAGTAAGGATAATCCTTACCGAGACTATTATATTTGGCGTGATCCTGTTGATGGACATGAGCCCAATAGTTTGAAGTCTGCTTTTTCTGGTTCAGCTTGGAAATTTGATGAGCAAACAGGACAATATTATTTACACTTCTTTGCGGAACAACAACCTGATTTAAATTGGAAAAATCCAGAGTTGCGGCAAAAAATCTACGATATGATGAACTTTTGGCTTGATAAGGGGATCGGTGGCTTCCGAATGGATGTGATTGAATTAATTGGTAAAGATCCCGACAAAATGATCCGTGAAAATGGTCCGATGCTTCATCCATATTTGCAAGAAATGAACAAGAATACATTTGGTGATCGAGATGTGATGACGGTGGGCGAAACTTGGAATGCGACACCGATGATTGCAGAAGAGTACTCAGATCCAGCACGTCATGAATTATCAATGGTTTTCCAATTTGAGAATCAAGCTTTAGACCAGCAGGAGGGAAAAGAGAAGTGGGATTTAAAGCCGCTAGACTTAGGCGAATTGAAAAAGGTTTTAGTAAAGTGGCAGACAGAGCTTGATTTTAATCATGCTTGGAATAGTTTGTTCTGGGAAAATCATGATATTCCGCGCGTAATTTCACGTTGGGGCAATGATAAAAAATATCGGGTGCAGTGTGCTAAGATGTTTGCGACAGTTTTACATTTGATGCACGGCACACCATATATTTTTAACGGTGAAGAAATTGGTATGACTAATTGTCCGGTAAAAAATATTGATGAAGTAGAAGATATTGAAAGTGTCAATATGTATCATGAACGTCTGGCTGAAGGTTATGACAAAGATAAACTAATTCATGCGATCAATGTTAAAGGCAGGGATAATGCTCGTCGTCCAATGCAATGGAATGATGAGAAAAATGCCGGCTTTACTAAGTCAAAGCCATGGTTGACAGTAAATCCTAACTACAAAGAAATTAATGTGAAGAAGGCCTTGGCTGATCCTAATTCGATTTTTTATACTTACCAAGAATTGATTACTTTACGTCATGAAAATGAGATTGTGGTTAATGGTGACTTTAAGTTGGTTCATGATACTGGTGATGAAGTTCTTGCATATTATCGTATTTTAGGTACTGAAAAGTGGTTGGTGGTTGCTAACCTATCTGGTGAAGAGCAACAGTTTACGTCGACCGATCGCATTAAAGAAAACTTGCTTAGTAATTATGCTGTGCGTAATGATCTGCATGATATTACGCTTAAGCCTTATGAAGCATTTGCAGTGGCAATTAGATAAGCTAAAATTAAAAAGAACTTGAATTACTAACTTGAAGATGTTATTCTAGTTATCGTTAATCGATTAATCTATGATCTGTGATATGATCATGGCAAAGGAGTAATAAATTATGAAACAAGGTATTCATCCAGAATTTCAAGAAGTAGTTTTCATGGACTCAGCAACTGGTGCTAAGTTCTTAGCTGGCTCAACTTTGAAGCCATCAGAAACTATTGACTACGAAGGCGAAACTTACCCATTAGTACGTGTTGAAGTTTCATCAGATTCACACCCATTCTACACTGGCAAGCAAAAGTTTGCTCAAGCAGATGGTCGAATCGAAAAGTTCAACAAGAAGTACGGCTTGAAGAAGTAAGCCTTTTATCTGGTGGAAGCAGTCCCATTGGGGCTGCTTTTTTCGTTAGAGATTATTTGGCAGAATGCATGAAAGACAGTATAATGTTTTCTGTATAAAAATGTTTTTATGGGAGTAAATATTCAATGAAAATGCAAATGGCGGAAATTGCCAAGGCTTTAAATACTACTTGTGAAGGTGACAATCAAACTGTTATTACTTCTGTTGCCTTTGACTCCAGAAAGATCACAGATGGTGGATTATTTGTACCACTTGAAGGTGAACGTGATGGGCACGAATTCATAGCTAGTGCTATTAATAATGGTGCTTCTGCTACTTTATGGAAAAAGGGGCATCCGAACAAGCCAGAAGATATTGCGGTTATTGAAGTTGATGATCCGCTTGCTGCTATGCAAGAGCTTGCTCGCTATTATTTGCGTAAGGTTAATCCAACCGTAGTGGGAATTACTGGTTCAAATGGTAAGACTACTACCAAGGATATGATTGCTGCTGTTTTGTCTAAACGCTTTAATGTACATAAAACTCAGGCCAACTTTAACAATGAGATTGGTGTGCCAATGACCATCCTTGAGATGAAGCCAAATACTGAAATTTTGGTGCTTGAAATGGGAATGGACAGACCAGGTCAATTGCATCATTTAAGTGAATTAACCCATCCAGATGTGGCCGTAATTACAATGATTGGTGAAGCTCATATTGAATTCTTTGGCAGCCGCGACAAGATTGCAGATGCTAAGATGGAAATTACTGACTTTTTGCGTGAAGATGGCGAATTTATCTTCAATGGGGATGAACCATTATTGCAAGAACGTGCTGAGAAATTGGATCAAGCTAAAGCAACTTTTGGTTTTAGAGATGAAGATACAGTTCATGCAACTGGCTTTAAGAGTTATATGCATCATGCTACCTTTACAGTTAATGATTCAGAGCAAAAATTCTCAATCCCAATGATTGGTAAACACAATGTTTCTAACGCAATGGCCGCAATTAGTGTTGGTCGTCATTTTGGTGAAAGTGATGAGGAAATTGCCTCATCATTGTCTAACTTTACCCCAACGGCTAATCGGATGGAGTGGGAAAAAGGCGATGCTGGAGAAAGCATCATGAGTGATATCTATAACTCAAATCCAACTGCTGTTAGGGCTGTATTGACTAGTTTTGGCCAAGTTGAAGTAAAAGATAATGGGCGCAGAATTGCTGTTTTAGGTGATATGTTGGAATTAGGTAAAAACTCCCCTGAATTGCATGCTGGCCTTGAGGATACGTTAGATCCACAAATTATTAACGAAGTTTACTTATATGGCTCTGAAATGAAGAATTTGTATGATGCTTTACAAGATAAGTATGAGCCAGAGCATTTGCATTATTATACACAAGAACAGACAGATCGAATGATTGACGATCTGAAGAATGATATTAAGTCGGATGACATTGTTGTATTGAAGGGTTCACATGGAATGCACCTGGAAAATGTCTTGGCCCGACTAAGATAGGAGAACAATTTTTTTGAAGTTTTCAGAATTAGGATTAAATGACGCGCTTCTTAAGGCAATTAAACGCTCAGGCTTTGAAGAAGCAACGCCAATCCAGGAACAGACTATTCCCCTTGCTTTGCAAGGCAAAGATGTAATTGGTCAAGCCCAGACTGGTACCGGTAAGACAGCTGCGTTTGGCTTGCCAATTTTACAGATGATCGACAAAAAAGAAAAAGCAATTCAAGCGGTTATTATTGAACCAACGCGTGAACTTGCTATTCAGACGCAAGAAGAATTATTTCGTTTAGGTCGTGACGAACATGCTCATGTTCAAGTGGTCTACGGAGGAGCAGATATTGGTCGTCAAATTCGCTCATTGAAACATCATGTACCATCAATTTTAGTTGGTACGCCAGGGCGTTTGCTTGACCACTTGAAACGCAAAACTATTAATTTAGATCAAGTTAAGGCTGTCGTTCTAGATGAAGCAGATGAAATGCTCGATATGGGTTTTATTCAAGATATTGAAAGTATTTTGAAATATGCTAAGAACCGACAACAGACTTTACTCTTTAGTGCTACAATGCCTAAGCCAATTTTGCGGATAGGCGAAAAATTTATGGATCACCCAGAAATTGTCCGCATTAAAGCTAAGGAATTAACTGCTGATTTGATTGAACAATATTTTGTTCGTGCTAAAGAGTCTGAAAAATTTGATATTATGTGTCGACTAATTGACGTGCAGGGTCCAGATTTGGCTTTAGTCTTTGGTCGCACCAAACGTCGCGTAGATGAACTTACGCGCGGTTTGCAAGCGCGTGGCTACAATGCGGCGGGAATTCACGGTGATCTATCGCAAGCGCGTAGAATGTCAGTTTTGAAAAGATTTCGTGAAGGTAAGCTAGATATTCTGGTTGCTACTGATGTAGCTGCCCGCGGACTCGATATTTCAGGTGTAACCCACGTTTATAATTATGATATTCCCCAAGATCCGGATTCATATGTTCACCGTATTGGTAGAACTGGTCGTGCGGGGCAAAATGGAATCTCTGTTACTTTTGTTACGCCAAACGAGATTGGCTATATGAGAACCATTGAGCAATTGACTAAAAAGAAGATGTCGCCGCTTCGTCCGCCAACAGATGATCAGGCATTACATGGTCAATTAAAGCAAGCAAAAATTGAAATTGAAGATTTGATGAACGGTGATTTGGGTAAATATACCCAAGGGGCAAGTGAGCTGCTGGATAACTATTCAGCTCTCGACTTAGTTGCAGCCTTTTTAAAGAACTTGGCTAAAGATGAGGTTAAAGTCAAGATTACCCCAGAAAAGCCGTTACCATACAAGGGTGATGGTCGCCGCCGTCGTGGTAAAGGTCATGGCCGTAGCAATAATAATCATGGACGCGATAACCACCGCCGTCGTCGTAACAATAATTCATACCGCCAAAATGAAACCCGCGGTAAGCGTGGTCGTGGCAACGGACATGAATTTGTAATCAAGAATAAGAAAGATTAAGATTTTATCTTAAAAAGGGAAGTTGTAATTTTTACAGCTTCTTTTTTGTATTATAATGATGTCATTGTGTGAGGTGAAAATAATGATTAAAGGAGTAGGAATTGACTCGATTGAAGTTGAACGAGTTAAGAAGATCGTGGACAAGGGGGATGCTTTTGCCAAAAAAGTATTAACTCCCAAAGAATTTGATCAATATCAAAAAATGGCAGGCAAACGTAAAGTTGAATACCTAGGCGGACGCTTTTCATTAAAGGAATCTTTTTCTAAAGCAATGAGAACGGGTCTGGGAAAGTATATTGGTTTTCAAGATGTCGAAACTTTATGGGATGATTTAGGTCATCCCGTTATGACTTCAACTAAGTTTGATGGAAATATTTTCCCAAGTATCACACATGATAATCATGAAATTATTACATTTGTAGTTTTGGAGGAAAAATAAAAATATGGTTCCAGGCTATCACCGTCCAGCCGTTGTAAAAGTAAATTTGGGCGCAATTAGAAGAAATATAAAAAACGAAATGAAACATCTTGCAACAGGGCAAAAGATGTTAGCTGTAGTTAAGGCCAATGCTTATGGTCATGGTGCAGTTGAGGTGGCTAAAATTGCGATTGAGGAAGGTGCAGCAGGCCTTTGTGTAGCTATTTTAGATGAGGCCTTGCAATTGCGTCATGCTGACATTGTTAAGCCAATTTTAGTTTTGGGAGTAGTTTCTCCAGAATACGCTCCAATTGCGGCCGCAAACAATGTTTCATTAACGATTCCTAACCTTGAATGGCTAAAGGAAGCAGAAAAGTACCTTGAAAAAGAGCAGTTACAGTTGAAAGTTCATATTGGAGTAGATTCAGGCATGGGTCGGATCGGCTTTAACGAAGATGAGGATTTTATTGCTGCTAATAAATTCTTACAAAATAACGATAATTTCTACGTAGAGGGTATGTTCGCACACTTTGCTTCCGCAGACAGTGCCGATGATACTTACTTTAAGCATCAGGTAGAAAAATTTGCTCATATGAGAAGTTTGTTGACAGTTAAGCCTAAGTGGATTCACGTAGACAATACCGCTGCCAGCATCTTTAACAAGGATGTGCCTAGTGATTGTGTTCGTTTTGGAATTGGCATTTATGGTTTGAACCCATCCTCTAATCCTGATAGTCCTGACTTGAAGTCATCAATTTCGCTTGAACCAGCATTATCATTTGAGAGTGAACTAACTCATGTAAAAACTATTCATGAAGGTGACGGAGTAGGATATGGTTCTACCTTTGTAGCTGATCAAGATACAATTATTGGAACTGTGCCTGTTGGCTATGCTGATGGCTTTATTAGAAAGTTTCAAGGCTTTAAAGTTAAAGTTGGAGACGAATACTGTCCAATTGTCGGCCGAATTTGTATGGATCAATTTATGGTCAAACTGCCAAAGAAAATGCCGTTAGGAACTAAGGTAGTCATCATTTCCAATGATCCAACAGCGCCAAATAATATTAAGGCCGCCGCAGATTATGTTGATACTATTCACTATGAAGTAGCATGTTTGTTAAACGATCGTTTACCTCGTGTTTACTATGAAAAATAAGTTAGGCAATAAAAAAATGCTTCTAGAACAAAAATCTAGAAGCATTTTTTGGTAGATCAGTTTTTTAATCCTTAACAGGGTGTTCAATAAAGACACCTGGATTTTCATCACTCATAATAGTCATGCCGGCTTGCAAATCTTCGATTTCAGAAACTACGAAACCTTTTCTTTGTAACTTATCAACAATCGTTCTCATGGTAATATCTGAGACACCAGCGGGGAGAGTAAAGAGTGTTCTTCTAACAAAATTACCTTCGAGTTCGCCAGCAGCTGCATCAAGTGTCATTACACTAGACATATTAGTGTGCTTAGACACAATCTTGGACATCTTGATCAAGTTACCACGTGTATTGTCAGATAAAACGGTCAAAACGTATGAACCATTTTTAACATCCCACGCATCTGACAACATATCAAGCATTCTTGAGTGAGTAAGAATACCATAAAAATGATTATCTTCATCAAGGACAGCAATATAAGGCAAGTCCTTAATGTTGAAAAATACCTTGAAGAATGGTGAATTGACCTTAATTGTCTTAGTGGCATTCTTAAGTAAGTAAGTTACTGGTAGATTCATATCGCCACCTTGTGACTTATGACGGTAGATATGCATCTTATAAATGTTACCACGGAAAATAGTACCAGTATCGTCAACGATTGGCACACATCTGTAGCCTGAATCTTCTAAAACTTTTAAAGCTTCTGCTAATGTGGCTTTTTCATTAACTGTTGTTAAATAATCTTTTTTAATAACTAAAGATTTAATAAGCATGAGTTCGCCTCCGAAAGTGAGAAATGTTTCAAGTAATTATAGCATAGTTGATGAGTTAATTAAATATTAATTAAAGTTCATCTGAAGTAACAACTATATTTTAACAATAGTTAGACAAATAAAAAAGCATCTCTAAAAAAGAGATGCCTTTAGATGAAACAAGTTTTAGATTATTGACGAACCTTAACGCCAGTTTCCTTAAATGCCTTGTCCATAACCTTCTTCAATTGATCTGCAGAAGCAGTCATCAATTCTTGTTCCTTGTCACTTAATGGCATTTCAATGATTTGTTCAAGACCCTTACGGCCAACAACTGCAGGAGTACCAATGTGAATGTCATGTAAGCCATATTGACCGTCCATAGGAACTGAAAGTGGAAGTACACGGTGTTCATCGTTCAAGATAGCCTTAGCGATCATTGCTGAAGCAGTACCGATTCCGTAGAAAGTAGCACCCTTCTTGTTAATGATGTCGTAAGCCATGTCAGCAACTTCCTTGTGGATGTCTTCAAGCTTAGATTCATCCATACCGTGAGCCTTAACCCAGTCACTAACCTTTACGCCACCAACATTGTTGTAGCTCCATGCTGGGAATTCAGTATCACCGTGTTCACCAAGCATGTAAGCATTAACTGAACGTGGGTCAACATGTTCCATTTCACCGATAACCTTTTGAAGACGACCAGTATCAAGTGAAGTACCTGAACCGATAACACGATCCTTAGGGAAACCTGACATTTTCCAAGTTGCGTGGGTTAAAATATCAACTGGGTTAGCAACAACTAAGAAAATACCTTCAAAGCCTGATTCAACAACTGGTTCAACGATTGATGATAAAATCTTCAAGTTCTTGTTAACAAGGTCAAGACGAGTTTCGCCTGGCTTTTGTGGAGCACCAGCAGTGATAACTACTAAGTCTGCATCCTTACAGTCAGGGTAGTCAGCTGCATAGATATTCTTTGGTGAAGTCCAAGGGGTAGCATCAGCTAAGTCAATTGCGTCACCTTCAACGTGTTCCTTAGCGATATCAATAATACCCAATTCTTCGGCGATACCTTGTTGTACCATTGAGAATGCGAAGGTTGAACCTACAGCACCATCACCAACAAGAATAACTTTACGAGGTCTTTCATCTCTTGGCATAAATAAAAATCTCCTTTTTTATTAGTGATATTTTTAACAAAATGAATTATACCATGATAGCAAGCATTAATAAAATTATTATTTCCTAATTGTGCTATTATATGTAAGATTGTGTGCATAGTGAGGAGTAAAAATAATGAAGATAATTGCAGGTTTAGGTAATCCAGGACAAAAATATGATAAAACAAAGCATAATACTGGTTTCATGACAATGGATCATTATTTGAATGAAAAGGGTTTGTCACTGGATAAAGATAAATTTGAAGGTCATTGGACTAAGCAAAAAATAAATGGTGAAGATGTAATTTTGCTTGAGCCGCAAACCTTTATGAATGAATCAGGTCGTTCAGTTAGTCAAGTGGCTAACTTCTTTAAGGTTGATCCAGCAGATGTGCTAATTATTCAAGATGATATGGATATGCCAATTGGTAAAATTAGAATTAGAGCTAATGGCAAATCTGGTGGACATAATGGAATTAAAAGCATCATTCGAGATTTAGGGACGGAAAAGTTTAATCGTTTGAAGATTGGTATTCGTCATCCGAAAAATACAACGGTTGTTTCATGGGTTTTGACACCATTTAATGATGAACAACAAAAATTGATGGATGATGCATTTGCGACAAGTGTAGATATTATTGACGACTTTATCAGCGGACATGGTAGTCAATATTTAATGAATAAATATAATTAAAATGCGTTTAACAGAGATTTTAGATAAAGATCAAGATTTAAATAATTTTATTTCAAAAACAAAACAAGTAAAAAATTCACTAATCACTGGCGCCAATGCCGGTGCTTTTAGTCTATTGCTAAAACAGATAACGACTAAATTAGCAGCTCCACTTATTTTAATTGAAGAAAACGAAAGTAAAGCACAAAACTTATATGGTGAACTCAGTGCCATTATGGCAGATGAAACTGTGCAAATTTTTCCAGTAGATGCTACAATTGCAACGCAAACGGCAGTTAGTTCGCCTGATGAACTGAGCAGCCGAATTCAGGCACTTAATTTTTTGTTAAGTGGTAAGGCAGGAATAGTGGTAACAACGCCGCAGGGGCTGCAATACAAACTGACCAATCCAACTGATTTTGCGCAGGCAAAGCGGAGTTTTGAGCCAGGTCAAGAATATGAACTAAAAGAACTCAATGAATGGTTGCTTGCTTCAGGGTATCAGCGTGATTCTTTGGTAGTACGGCCAGGCGAATTCGCCATCCGTGGTGATATTTTAGATGTTTATCCACTAGATCGAGAAAATCCCGTGCGAATCGAATTCTTTGGTGACGAAATAGATACAATTAAGGAATTCGATTTAGCTAGTCAACGGAGTCAAAAAGAGTTAGACAAAGTAGAAGTTGCAGCAGCTCAAGATCGAGTTTTTACTAAGGATGCAATTGCGGCAGCGGCTAAGAAAATTGAACAAGATATGGCCAATGCACCAGCTCCCGCTAAAGCTGTCAAGGACCACTTTGCGGCAGTTCTTGATGAATTAAACGATGGCGGTTTACCTAAAAACTATGCTTTCTTAATTGACTATTTGCTTGAAATTTCTAGTAGTTTACTCGAATATTTGCCTAAAAATGGGCAGATTTTATTTGACGATTTGCCTTTAATTAATCAAGCGGTTGAAACAGTTGATAAGCAAAACGCTGCTTTTATTAATGATGAACTAAAAACTGGTGCAATGTTGCCAGGGCAAAGCTTGCGGTCAGATTATACAAAGATTCTGAGCAAAGATAAGCACCATCGTATTTATTTCTCATTGTTTCAACGAAGCATGGGACGACTGCGCTTAGGCCAGATGCTCAATTGGTCAACACGTGAGCCAGAACAATTCTTTAGTCAAATGCCGCTGATTAAGTCAGAATTAGAATCTTATCAAAAGGCGGGGCAAACCGTCATTTTACAGGCTGATAATGAAAAAAGAGCACAGCAAATTGATCAAACAATGGTTGATTTTGGCTTAAATTTACCAATTGTTGGTGCAGACGAAATTGTTGAACAGCGGACACAAATTGTAGTTGATGGCTTTGTTAGTGGCTTTAGTTTACCAACAGTTAAATTGGTATATCTAACGGAGCGTGAACTATTTAATAAGCGCCCACAACGTAAAAAAAGAATTAAGACACTGGAGAATGCCCAGCGTTTGCGCAATTATACTGAACTGAAGCCAGGGGATTATGTTGTTCATGTTAACCACGGGATCGGTCGGTTTGAAGGAATCAAGACTTTAGAAAATAATGGTACCAAGCGTGACTATATTACGATTACCTACCAGCATGGTGATCAGCTTTTTGTACCAGCAGATCAATTAAGCTTAGTACAAAAATACGTTGGTTCAGAAGGTAAGACACCACATATTAATAAGCTAGGTGGTAGTGAGTGGGCTAAAACCAAGCGTAAGGTTCAATCTAAAGTTGAAGACATTGCGGATGATTTGATTGAACTTTATGCCAAACGTGAATCAGAAAAAGGCTTTGCTTTTTCACCTGATGATGATCTACAAAAACAATTTGAAGATGCCTTTCCTTATCCAGAAACACCTGATCAATTGCGATCGGTTAAAGAAATTAAGCAAGATATGGAAAGCTCGAAGCCAATGGACCGTCTTTTAGTAGGGGATGTTGGTTTTGGAAAAACTGAGGTAGCCTTACGAGCAGCTTTTAAGGCAATTCAGGATAATAAACAAGTAGCCTTTTTAGTACCCACCACTATTTTGGCGCAACAACACTATGAGACGATTCAAGATCGCTTCAAAGATTTCCCAGTCAATACTGCTATGCTATCTCGTTTTCAAACGCTAGTTGAATCAAAGGAAATTATTGAAGGGCTAAAAAATGGCAAGATAGATTTGGTTGTTGGGACTCACCGTATTTTGTCTCAAGATGTAAAATTCAAGAATCTAGGATTGTTAATTGTTGACGAGGAGCAGCGGTTTGGCGTTAAGCACAAGGAAAAGTTAAAGCAGTTGAAGGCAAATATTGATGTTTTGACATTAACAGCTACGCCAATACCGCGAACGCTTCATATGTCAATGGTAGGTGTGCGTGATCTCTCAGTAATGGAAACGCCACCTCAAAACAGATACCCTATTCAAACTTATGTGATGGAACAAATTCCTAGTGTAGTAAGGGATGCATGCTTGCGTGAAATGCAACGTGATGGACAGGTCTTTTATTTACATAATCGGATTAGTGATATCGATGAAACTGTCGAAAAACTGCAGGAATTGATGCCACAGGCGCGAATTGCAGCTGCCCATGGTCGAATGAGTCAGAATCAGTTGGAAGATATTCTTTATCGCTTCCTGAATCGCGAGTTTGATATCTTGGTTACGACTACGATTATTGAAACAGGAATTGATATGCCCAATGTCAATACAATGATCATTGAAGATGCTGACCACTATGGTCTAAGTCAGTTGTATCAATTGCGGGGTAGAATTGGCCGTAGTGCTCGTTTGGCTTATGCTTACTTCTTGTATAAGCCAAATAAAGTTTTAACTGAGGTTGGTGAAAAACGGCTTGATGCGATCCGTGACTTCACTGAACTGGGTTCTGGTTTCAAAATAGCAATGCGTGACTTATCAATTCGTGGTGCTGGAAATATGCTGGGTGCACAACAGCATGGCTTTATTGATAGCGTTGGTTATGATTTGTACTCACAAATGCTGGCTGATGCAATTCAAGACCGTAAGGGGAAGACAACAGTCAAAAAGTCAAACGCAGAAATCGACCTTGGACTTGAGGCTTATATTCCAGATTCGTATATCGGTGATCAAGAAGAAAAAATTGAATTTTACAAAAAGATTAAAGCCGTCTCAAGTCAGGAAGAATTAGGTAAAATTGAAGATGAATTAATCGATCGTTTTGGTGACTATCCAACGGCCGTCGAGAATTTATTAGCTGTTGCCGGTCTAAAGGTTGATGCTGACATGGCTCAAGTGCTCAATGTGGTTAAAACTGACGATAAGATTAAAGTGGAATTTACGAACGCAGCTTCACGCGAACTTGAGGGACCTAATATTTTTAAGGCATTGGAGCATGTAAGCTTAAAGGCTCGCATTAGTATGAATCAAGAAAAAAGAATGGTTGTCTTACTATTGTTGCCGGATAAAATGAAGAATCGTGTTTTATTCAATGAACTGGCAACCTTTTTACAGGCAGCAAGCGACATTGTACAAAGGTAACTGTAGGAGAAAAATATGAGGATTGATAAATTTTTAAAAGTTTCACGATTAGTTAAGAGAAGAACCGTAGCTAAAGAAATGGCTGATCAAGGTAGAATCAAAGTCAATGGTCGAGTTGTAAAATCAAGCTACGATGTAAAAATTGATGATATTATTGAAGTAGGTTACGGCGCCAAAACCATCAAGGCTAAGGTGTTAAATATTCGCGAGACCACGAAAAAAGCAGAAGCAAGTGAACTGTACGAGCTAGTTGATTAATGACTTTTGATTAAATCGTTGTTATACTTGACTTAGTATAGTTATTTAGTAATTAGGGGATTAAACAATGAATCATGGTCCACGTATATATAATTCGTTGAGTCCAGAAGAGCAGAGGGCGCGTCTTAGACGTAAACAGGCTAAACTAGAGAAAGAAACACACCGCAAGCGGTTGAACGTAATTATGGCAGTTTTTGCTATCATTTTCGTTGCTTTAGGTGTACAGATTGCAATCAAGATTTCTCAAACTGGACGACTGAATAATCAAGTACAAGCTGAAAAACAGACTTTAACTAAAGTAAAAAATAAGAGAAATGACTTAGAAACTGAAAAGCAGGATTTGAAGGATCCAAATTATGTTGCTAAGCTGATTCGTTATAAATTCTATTATTCTAAATCAAATGAGAAGATTTATAACGTGCATGAAAGAAATGATGATAACTAATGGAAAAGTATCAAGCTGGTAATCGGGTGACTGGTGTAATTAATAACATTACTGACTTGGGCATCTTTGTTACTTTACCTAATCGGCATTCTGGTTTGGTTCATCATAGTGACTTTGGCAATAATTGGCTACGCGAACGTCGTCGTTATCATGTTGGCGATGAAGTGCGCGTGGTTGTGGTGCACATCCATAAAGGGAGATTTAATTTATCGATCACTCGAGTGAATGATCCGGAATTAGTTGACCATGATAATCAATTTTCTAAGACAAAGCCAGCTGATTTTGATCAAGTCCTGAATCAAACAACGCGGGATGCTAAAGAAGAAATTGAAAAGCTAAAGCAAGTATTAACTGAGAATTAAGGGATGGTCCGAAAGGGCCATTTTTTGTTAGAAAAATAATGAAAATTAATGATTTTTTTGAACAACATCAGATTGACTTAAAGGATAAAAGACTATTAGTAGCCGCAAGTGCGGGACCGGATTCCATGGCTTTACTAGATATGCTAGTTAATTTGCAAAAACAACTAAGTTTTACTGTTTTTGCGGCACATTTTGATCATCAATTGCGTGCGGATAGCTCATATGAAGTAGAAGTTTTGCAAAATTATTGTGCTCAAAAGAAGATTTGCCTGTTTAATGGCAAGTGGGATAAACATGATCAGCCCCAAACGGGAATTGAGGCAGCGGCGCGAGAGGCACGATATCATTTTTTGACTAATGTTGCTCATAGCGAGCGAATGAACTATTTATTAACTGCGCATCATGGTGATGATTTGCTAGAAAATATTTTGCTCAAATTTATTCGCTCGGGAAATCCTGAAGAGATGAATAGTTTGCAAGATATCGGCTCTATGCATGGCGTTGTTTTGCTTAGACCACTATTAGCCTATAGTAAGCAAGAATTACTCGAATATGATCAAGAGCGTGAAATTGACTATGTAATAGATTCAACTAATACGGAGGATGAGACTGTTCGAAATCGACTGCGTCATCATGTGGTGCCATTATTAAAAGAGGAGAATCCTAATTTAATTAGTAATGCACTGCGTTTTAGTGAAAAAATGAGTCAATTGACGGATTTGGCGGATGAGCAGTTGAATAGTATGAGAACGGTTGAGCCATTTTTGGGTGCTTGGCGAATTAAAACGGACAACTTAAATGATTTATCTACAGAAGAAAAAAATATTTTTTGGCAAAAGATAATCTGGCAAAAATATCATCGTCGGGTAAATGAGAATTTGGGCAATTTTGAGGTGATTGATTATCAAGGTTATAGTTATTTAGTTGAAAATAAGCCACAGAAAATTGTGCAGCCATTTAGTATCGAACTGAATCAGCAATTTGAATTCAACGGAGCTTATTATTTACTAACTACTGATAGGCAAGCTGATTTGAAAGAAATAGGAAGCTTTTGGCTGGAAAGGGATGCACATTTTACTGCGGGAAGTCTAGTACCTGCTAGCAAATTATTGTTGAAAAATGGTCAACGAGTTAAGGCGAAAAAGAAATTTGCAGAAAAGGCAATTCCCTTTGCCTTGCGCTCTTGCTGCATTACAATTTATGCTGAAAATGAACCTGTTTTTGTAGAAAAATGTTATCAAAAACAGGACTTTATCACAGATGGTAAACATTATTTCCTATACATTTATTAAGAAGTCTTCAAAATAGGTGAAAATGTTAGTGGTTGCAAGCTAATTTGTGATAGAATTTTAAACGTATAACTTAAAGACTTTGCGGAGGTTTTTTATGAAGAATAACCGGAATCGGCTGCTTTCAAACGGCCTTTTCTATATAGTTGTGTTCCTTCTGCTCCTATGGGGAATCAACTGGGCACTCGGAGGCTCTAACAATAGTGGTAGCTCAGAGAATATCAGTTACTCACAATTTGTTAAAGATTTGCGTCAAGGCAAAGTTAAAAACTTTAGTGTTCAACCTGCTAATGGTGTTTACACTGTTTCAGGTAGTTACAAGACTGCACAAACAACAAAGAATCAATCAAATAATAGTTTTGATTTCTTTAGTAATAATTCAAGTAGAAAAGTTTCGCGCTTCTCTACTACCATGTTACAGAATGATTCTACCGTTTCTAACGTGCAAAACTTGGCACAAAAAAGTAATGCTCGGATGACAACTCAAGGAGAATCACAATCTGGCAATTGGATTTCGACCATTGTCATGCTTGTGCCAACCGTTTTGTTTATCGTCATGCTTTGGATGATGATGAACCAAGGTGGCGCTGGACGTGGTGGTGGCGGCGGAATAATGAATTTCGGTCGTTCACACGTCAAGCCAGAAGATCCTTCTAAGAATAAGGTTCGTTTCTCTGACGTAGCCGGTGAAGAAGAAGAAAAACAAGAATTAGTCGAAGTAGTTGAATTTTTGAAAGATCCATCTAAGTACACTAAGTTGGGTGCAAGAATCCCATCTGGTGTTTTACTTGAGGGTCCTCCTGGTACTGGTAAGACTTTGCTTGCTCGTGCTGTAGCTGGTGAAGCTAACGTGCCATTTTATTCAATCTCAGGTTCAGACTTCGTTGAAATGTTTGTCGGTGTTGGTGCTAGTCGTGTACGTGACCTGTTTAACAATGCCAAGAAAAATGCACCAAGTATTATCTTTATCGATGAAATTGATGCCATTGGTCGTCGTCGTGGCAATGGCACCGGCGGTGGTAATGATGAACGTGAACAGACTTTGAACCAATTATTGGTTGAAATGGATGGTTTTGAAGGCGATGAAGGTGTTATTGTCATTGCTGCTACTAACCGTTCAGACGTCTTAGACCCAGCTTTGCTTCGTCCTGGTCGTTTTGACCGTAAGGTATTGGTAGGTCGTCCTGACGTTCGTGGTCGTGAAGCTATTTTAAAGGTTCACGCTAAGAACAAGCCGCTTGCACCTGATGTTGATTTGAAGGAAGTTGCCCGTCAAACTCCTGGCTTTGTAGGTGCAGATTTGGCTAACGTCTTGAATGAAGCCGCATTAGTTGCTGCTCGTCGTAATGGTACTGAGATTACTGCATCAGATATTGATGAAGCCGAAGACCGTGTGATTGCCGGTCCAGCTAAGAAGGATCGTTTGATTTCTGAAAAAGAAAGAAGACGTGTTGCTTTCCACGAAGCTGGTCACTCAATCTGTGGTTTGGTCTTAAGCGACTCACGTACTGTACGTAAAGTTACTATCGTACCTCGTGGCCGTGCTGGTGGTTATAACATCATGTTGCCTAAAGATGATCAATTCATTTTGACTAAAAAGCAATTATTTGAACAAATTGTTGGTTTGATGGGTGGTCGTGCAGGTGAAGAAGCAACCATTGGTGATAAGTCAACTGGTGCTTCTAACGACTTTGAACAAGCTACTCAAATTGCGCATAGCATGGTAGTTAACTATGGTATGACCGAATCCTTAGGTATGGTTGAGCTTGAAAAGGAAGGCGAAAGCAATCCTTACGGCTTTAAGCCATATAGTGAAGCAACTTCAGCTAAAATTGATGAAGCTGTAAAGAAGATTTTGGATGAAGCTCATGCTAAGGCCCTTGAGATCGTTAAGGACAACAAAGAAAAGCATAGAATCATTGCCGAAGCTTTGCTCAAGTATGAAACCTTGAATGAAAAGCAAATTATGGCCTTGTATAAGACCGGTAAAATGCCTGAAAAAGACGAAGATGAATATCCGAGTGAATCAAAGGCTTCAACTTATGAAGAAGCTAAGGCTGCTGCAGAGAAGCGCGAAGTTGAAAAGGCAGAAAAAAAGGATTCAGATCAAGCATTGGCTGATCAAGAAAAAGATACCTTGGAGACTCCATCTGAAAAGAATCATGAAGTTGAAGAAAATAATCCTGAGAATCCCGAAAAGGATCAATCAGAAAATGAAACTTCAACTCAAGATACTCCTGCAGATGATGAGCATAAAGACAATTAAATAAAAGTAGGGCCTGTCACAGGCTCTATTTTTTTAGAAAAGAAGGATAAAAATGAGTGATTATTTAGTAAAGTCAATTGATAAGACTAAAAACTTACGCTTGTTAACCATTACCGCTAAGGGTGTAGTGAGTGAAGCACAAAAGCGGCATGACTTGTGGTCAGCTTCAGCTGCTGTGCTTGGTCGTACTTTAGTAGGATCTCTTTTACTTGCTGGTGCAGAATTGACAGATAAGGAAGAATTGACAGTCCGTTTATTAGGCAATGGCCCTGTTGGTCCAACCATCGTGACAGCTACCTCCGATTTGAAGGTAAAGGGTTATGTTAAGAATCCACATATTGCTTTACCACCTAAGAAAAATGGTCATATTGATGTGAAAAAGGCTGTTGGACAAGGATGGTTTGAAGTAACTAAGGACCTTGGCTTGAAGGAACCATACACAGGTCAGGTACCAATTGTTTCTGGTGAAATTGCTGAAGATTTTGCTTACTATTTGACTAAGTCAGAACAAATTCCGTCAGCTGTTGGTTTGTCAGTATTTGTTAATCCAAATAATTCAATCGGTGAAGCTGGTGGCTTTATGTTGCAAGCACTTCCTGGTGCTAGTGATGCTTTGATCGATGAAACGATTAAGCGAATTGATGCATTGCCAGCACTCTCAACTTCATTTTTGGATGGAATGACACCAGAAGACTTAGCACGTAAAATCTTAGGAACCGATTGTAAGATTCTTGAAAAAGATGATGTAGCCTTTAACTGTGATTGTTCTAAAGAAAAGTATGCTGGTATTTTGGAAACTTTGAAGAGCGATCAATTGGAAGCAATGATTAATGAAGATCATGGTGCCGAACTTACTTGCAATTTCTGCGGTAACAAGTATCATTATTCAGAAGATGAATTGAAAGATATTTTAGCTAAAAAGAACAAAGATAAAGATTATTAAGGCAAATAAAGCCCTAAGGTTTTAACCAGCGGGGCTTTTTTGATATCATAATAGGGTAATTTTGAAAGGATGATTTGGTGAATAACAGCTGGAAAATTCGCGATATCACCATTCCAAACCGAGTTGTTGTTGCGCCGATGGCGGGAGTTTCAAACTCTGCATTCCGCGTTGTCTGTAAGGAATTCGGAGCGGGGCTGGTTGTCTGCGAAATGATTTCTGATCATGGGATCATTTATGGAAATAAAAAGACATTAAGTATGATGGATGTTGATCCGCGTGAACACCCAATGAGCATTCAAATCTTTGGCGGAAGCGAGGAAACTTTGCTTCAAGCTGCTCAATATATTGATCAACATACCGATGCGGATATTATTGATATTAATATGGGTTGTCCTGTACCTAAAGTAACAAAGACTGATGCAGGTTCGAAGTGGCTACTTGATTCAAACAAGATTTATCAGATGGTTCACGCAGTAGTGCAGAACGTTAAAAAGCCGGTTTCTGTTAAAATGAGAACAGGCTGGGATAAAAAGCATATTTTTGCTGTAGAAAATGCTTTAGCTGCTCAAGAAGCAGGCGCAAGCATGATTGCGATGCATGGTAGAACACGTAAACAAATGTATCAAGGTGAAGCTGACTGGGAAGTATTACATGATGTTGCCCAGGTGCTAGATGTGCCTTTTGTGGCTAATGGTGATATTAGAACACCCGAATTAGCTAAAAAAGCATTGGATGAGATCGGTTGTACTGCAATAATGGTCGGTCGTGCTGCCTTAGGTAATCCGTGGATTCTGAAGGATATGGTTCACTATCTTGAAACTGGTGAAAAATTACAACCGCAAACTGTTCGTGAGAAGGTTGAAACGGCCAAACACCAGTTACATGCACTCGTTAAGATTCACGGTGAAAAGCGTGCTGTACCAGAATTTCGACAACAAGCTGCATACTATTTAAAGGGAATTCCCCGTTCGGCCCGTACTCGTGCTAAAATAAATGAGGTCTGGACGCGTCAAGAAGTATATGACTTGCTCGATAATTTTGTTGATGAATATGAAAAAAGAGAAGAAGCTCGTGCTGCACGACGCGCGGTAATGAACAAATAATGGAGGAAAGATAAATTGGCAAAGAATGAAATGAACGACCAATTAATAGTCCGTCGCCAAAAGATGGAAGAATTACGTGAAAACGGAATTGAACCATTTGGCCGAAGAAAATTTGATCGTCAAGATTTGGCAAGTACTTTGGAAGAAAAGTATGGCAATGAAGATAAGGAAGAATTAAACGCTGATATGCCTAAGACCAAAATTGCAGGTCGTATGCTTGCAAAACGTGGTAAGGGGAAGGTTGGTTTTGCTGATCTTTATGACCGTACTGGTAAGATTCAAATTTATGTACGTAAGGATATTGTTGGCGAAGATAACTACAAGATCTTTAAGAAATCTGATATTGGTGATTTCTTAGGTATTGAGGGTGAAGTTATGAAGACTGATACTGGAGAGCTTACTATTAGAGCCCTTCACGTAACTTTCTTATCAAAGGCTCTTCGTCCATTACCAGATAAGTACCATGGTTTAAAGGACGTTGAGGCAATTTATCGTCAACGTTACCTTGATTTGATTACCAACCATGATAGTTACATGCGTTTTGTTCACCGTACCCAAATCATTCAAGCTATTCGTGACTACTTAAATGGTCAAAACTTCTTGGAGGTTGAAACTCCAGTACTTCACAACATTCCTGGTGGTGCTGAAGCCCGTCCATTTATTACTCACCACAACGCTTTGGATATTAACCTTTACATGAGAATTGCTTTGGAACTTCCACTTAAGCGTTTGATTGTTGGTGATATGGAACGTGTTTACGAAATCGGCCGTGTATTCAGAAACGAAGGTTTGGACACTCACCACAACCCAGAATTTACTGAACTTGAAAGTTACGCAGCATACTGGGACTACCATGATGTTATGGATGAAGCTGAAGGTATTATCCGTGCTGCAGCTAAGGTTGTTTCAGATGACGGTAAGATCACTTACCAAGGTACTGACATTGACTTAGGCAAGCCATTCCGTCGCGTTCACATGGTTGACTTGATCAAGGAAAAGACTGGCGTTGACTTCTGGAAGCCAATGACTCTTGAAGAAGCAACTAAGATTGCGGAAGACCACGACATCCACGTTGAAAAGTTCTGGAAAGTTGGTCATATTATTAATGCCTTCTTTGAAAAGTACTGTGAAGAAACTATTGTTGACCCAACCTTCGTTTATGGTCACCCAGTAGAAATTTCACCACTTGCTAAGAAGAATGCTGACGATCCAAGATTTACTGATCGTTTCGAAATTTACATCATGGGTGAAGAATACGGTAACGCCTTCTCAGAATTGAACGATCCTGACGACCAACGTGAACGTTTCGAAGCTCAAATGGAAGAACGTGAAGCAGGTAACGACGAAGCTGACATGATCGATGAAGATTACCTTCGTGCTATGGAATATGGTATGCCACCTACAGGTGGGTTGGGTATCGGTATTGACCGTTTGGTAATGCTTTTGACTGATGCTCCAGCTATTCGTGATGTTCTTTTGTTCCCAACCATGCGTCCAGAACGTGTTGAAAGCGTAGAAGCTGAAGTTAAGGCTGATATGGAAAAGAAGAATAAAGAAAACAAGTAATATCAAATTTTGATATAAAAATAAATCTCATATCTGTGTTTTGAAACATGGGTATGAGATTTTTTGTTTATTCAAGGACTGTTGACATAAAGGTGCTTTGGTTATAAACTGCAAATGATTTTATTTTTGGAGGGATAGATTTATGAAATTAAAAAAGATTGGATCTCTGTTTTTAGCGTTATTCTTTTTTAGTTTAGTGGCTATAGGATTAACTACTAATCAAGCAGTTAAAGCAGATGATGATGAAGATTATCATGCTTCATCTGAACAATTGATAAATAAATTTTTTAATGAGCGTGAATTGTTAAAAAACGGAGCTCGTGCAGAAATTTTAGATGATTCACAACCTGGGACTTGGTATGAACATACATTTATTATTTACAATGATCAATATCATGATTTTGATCATATGCCTTACGGTACTTATACAATTGCAAATGAAATGTATGTAAAGAATTGGAAAAAGCCAAGTGACCAAAACCTAAGATTGACTTTCTATTCGACTATTAATAATCCTAGAACGGATGCGGCAATTCGAGATAATATTCAAGGCTCCGTTGACATTCCGGCTGGTAAAGACAGCGGATATAGTTTCTGGGTTATTAAGGTTCGTTGTGATAAAGATGGATTAAAAGTTTTATCTCACAAAGATTATGATCACGATCCAGCTTCACCATATTCAGTAAAGCAAGTTAAGAATATTTTCTTAAAGAATTTAACTTTAAAGTCAGCTAAAAAGTCTGCTTTTGTAGGTAATAAACCTAAATTTAAATTTAGCAATATTTCTTTTGTTAATTCTAATATTATTAATGAAGGACGTGGTACTAATTGGAATCGTTCAATGCTTTCACATAAGGGCAAGCTTCCAGTTCACGATTATGATTTTAAAGCACATGTAAGAATCAATAATTTTAAGCCAAGTAAAAGGAACAGAAATTATGATCTAGTAGACAAAGATGGCGATACCATCGGTGAAATTCATGTGCCTAAGAATTCTAAGAGCGGTACCGGTAATATTAAGTTGGACTTAGAGCTGACCTTTGATAGTTACTATTTTGAAGCTAAGTAATTCAACTTTTTCTCAAAAAGTATTTGCAAAGAGAATAATCTTTGCTATAATACTTTTTGTATCGCGGAAGTAGTTCAGTGGTAGAACATCACCTTGCCATGGTGGGGGTCGCGGGTTCGAATCCCGTCTTCCGCTCCAAGATGAAGAGCTCACGAATGTGAGCTTTTTTTGTGCCTAAAATAAATTTATCTTTTTTGATAAAAAGGTCTTGCAAAGAAAAATGTATTTGCTATAATAATACCTGTTGTCGCGGAAGTAGTTCAGTGGTAGAACATCACCTTGCCATGGTGGGGGTCGCGGGTTCGAATCCCGTCTTCCGCTCCAAGACAAAAGCTCATCTTTGGATGAGCTTTTTATTTTTCCATATATGCAGTTTTAGATGTAAGAAAACTTTTTGAATTTTTTACAAAAAACTATTGCAATGTATCAGATACCTGCTATAATAATATCTGTTGTTGCGGAAGTAGTTCAGTGGTAGAACATCACCTTGCCATGGTGGGGGTCGCGGGTTC
>NZ_PCYV01000030.1:0-31446 GCF_002553785.1 Lactobacillus sp. UMNPBX15 | reverse complement strand
AGGAAAATAAATCAGATAAATATTTAAGAAATTAAGGTTAGACTAATGGTTCACAACCTACCGCAAAAATATTGACACTTACAAGTAAAAAAATTTATTTGACAAAATTAAAACGAGATGATAAATTAATAGCAATAATTAAAAAATCTTGATGAATAGAGTAATTATAGCTAGCTTTCTTACAGAGAATTACTGGTTGGTGAGAAGTAAAAGAAACTACTTAATGAAGATGGATTCAGAATGATTATACTAGTGATATTTAGCTAGTATCGGGGTTGCTCTCGTTAACAATGCAAGCTATTGTTAGATAGCTATTGAGGTCAGTTATGTAAATAGCTGGCAAATAAAGGTGGTAACACGAAGCACTCGTCCTTTGAGGATGGGTGCTTTTTTTGCATATGAGAGAAAGAAAAATGAGAAAAAGAAGACAGCGGAATATTATTATTGGCACCATTGTTAGCTTATTGATTATCGTAGCTGGTTACTTCAGCTTCTTTTGGACGCCAAAAAGCAACGGTCAAACCAAAGTTAGCGTAGGAATCGTTGGTGCCAGCAAAGGTGACATTGCAATCTGGAAAAGCGTTGCTCAAACCGTCAAACAGAAATATGGGATTATTTTAACCACTAAAAGTTTTGATGGTTATGACCAACCTGACAAGGCACTTAAATCCGGTGACGTTGATCTGAATGCCTTCCAGCACTATGCTTTCCTCAACGCCTGGAACAAAGCCAACCATGGCGGAATTACTGCAATCGGTAAAACCTATATCTCACCTATTCGCTTATATTCCAAAAAATATCATAGCCTAAATGCACTACCTGAAGGAGCAACAATTGTGGTCCCCAGCAATCCCACCAATGAATCGAGAGCACTTTTTGTTTTGAAAAATGCCGGGTTGATCAAATTGAAGAAGGGCAAAGTATTGGTCTCTGTTGCAGATATTACTGCCAATCCTAACCACTTCAAAATTAAAGAAGTTGCATCTGAACAAACTAGCCGCGTGATCGATGATGTTGATGCCGCTGTCGTCAACAATGACTTTGCTGGCCCTGCACATCTAGGTGACAAGCAAACTATCTTTGTCGAACCATTGAATAAAGACTCTGAGCAATGGATCAATATTATTTGCGCCCGCACCAAGGATAAAAATAAAAAGATTTATCAAGAAATTGTTAAAGCATACCAGACCAAAAAGACCAAGCAAATTTACAAGAAATACTACGGCAACAAGCAAATTGCCGCTTGGGATGTAAAACTAAAATAAGCAATAAATAAGACGAGAACTACAATGACTGTAATTCTCGCCTTATTTTTTTATAATGACTATTTTTTATTTCTTCAATTGCTTCAAGTGTTCTTTGATCTTATCTGCAGCAGCTTGCAACTTTTCTTTTTCTTCAGAAGTAAGCTTTAATTCAATTTCTTCCTCAATGCCGTCGCGACCAATAATAGCTGGATAACCAATATAAGTCTTGTATTCAGGATTATAAACTGAAACAGGACAATATAGATGAGCATCGCTAAAGACTGCTTGAACTAAACGAGTAGCACAAGTGGCAATAGCATAGCTAGTATAGCCCTTTCCCTTAGCCACAATAAAGGAATTCTTATTTGATTGTTCACTAATCTTTTCTTGTTCTTCATCACCAAACAATTGGAAAGCAATCTTGTTGTTAACTCTTACCGTTGACCAGGCTGTAAATTGTGAAGAACCATGTTCACCTAAAACGAAGCCTTCTACGTTACGTGGATCTTGACCAAGTTTTTCACCAATTATTCTTTGAACTCTTGCAGTATCAAGGAAAGTACCAGTACCAAAGACGCGATTCTTCTTTAAACCAGAAGTTTCTTGCAAAATTTGAGTAATTGCATCACATGGATTAGAAATATTGATCAAAACGCCGTGAAAGCCTGATTCTTTAATATCTGCACCAACTTCTTTGGCATTTCTTGCATTTAATTCAAACTCACCAAAGCGGTCGCCTGTCTTAACTGAAGCCGCAATATCACCAAAAGCGGTAATAATAATGTCAGCATCTTCTAAGCCGTCCCAATCTTGCTTTCGCACATTAACATAGCTATCATTTCTAGCCAAAGTATCATGCAAGTCATTGTATTCAGCATTTACTTTAGCTTCATTTTTATCAATTAAAATCAGTTCGTCAACCATACTGTGCGTAAATAAAGTATAGGCAACGGTTGCACCAACATGGCCCATGCCAATAATACCAACTGTTCTCATTTTAAAATCCTTTCAAAAAAACAAAAAGGAAGATAGTCATAGCTACCCTCCCTTTTTATTATTAGGCTTTAACTTCGTTAATTACAACGTCAAACTTGCCACCAGGAGTGGTAATTGATACGGTTTCACCCTTCTTTTTGCCCAATAAAGCTTGAGCAATTGGTGAATCGTTAGAAATCTTGCCATTCAATGGATCTGATTCATCACTACCTACAATAGTGTAAGTTTCTGGATCATCAGTACCAACTTCAGTATAGGTAATTGTTTTACCAACTGAAACTTCGTTAGGATCAACGCTTTCTGCATCAACAACTTGCGCATACTTAAGCATTTCTTCAACTTGCGCAATTCTGTCTTCCAAGTGACTCTGTTCGTCCTTAGCTGCGTCATATTCGGAGTTTTCTGACAAGTCACCGAATGAACGCGCAACCTTAATACGTTCAATAACTTCTGGACGCTTAACTAATTTTAAGTTCTTTAATTCTGCTTGAAGTTTTTCTTTACCTTCAGCAGTCATTGGATAAGATTTTTCAGGCATATTTTTAACTCCTCAGAAATTAATTTTCTTTATCTTGCACTGATCAATAATATTAATTTACGTCAATAATGTCAACCTTTAACGAACTTTAATCGCAAGATCATTTTCAAGAGCAGCAACAATCTTATCCATCGCGTTATTGACAACATCGTCGGTTAAAGTATCTTTTCTGTTCAAGAAGGTTAAGTTGTAAGCAATACTCTTCTTACCAACATCAATGTGAGCACCAGCATAAACATCGATTACCTTAAGTTCAGTTAAGTACTTACCAGCATTAGATTTAATGACGTTTTCAATTCCTTGGTTAGTAACTGGCTTATCAACTAAAAGTGAAAGGTCACGTTGAATTGCTGGGAACTTAGGTGCAGGCACTGCAGTTACGCCCTTAGTTAACATTGGAATAATTGTATCGAGATCAATTTCGTAGCCATAAAGCTCGCTACCACGAAGTGCCTTATCAGCAATCGTTACAGCGTGAGCAATCATTCCGATCATCCCAACATATTGCTTATCAATATAGATTCCTGCAGTTCTAGTTGGGTGCATCCCCTTAATGCCTTTAGCCTCATAAACCACTTTTTCAGGATCAATACCAATTGCATTGAACAAATTGGTTAACTGTCCCTTAACAAAGTAGAAGTCTACCTTTTGGGTTAAATGTTGCCAATTTTCCGCAAAAGTATTGCCAGAGTAAATAGCTGCTAAATGTTCATGCTCGTTGAATTTACCACCATCATGGTCATAAGTTCTGCCTTGTTCAAATAAAGCTAATTGTGTTTGCTTTCTAGCAAAGTTGTAACTAGCAGCATCTACCAATCCAGTCATCAAATTCTCACGCATTGCAGAACGGCTTGAGTTAAGTGGTGATTTAACTTCAACTAATTCTTTTGGATCCTTAGTGTAACGAACGGCCTTTTCAGGTGAAGTCAATGAGTAAGAAATAGCTTCCATCAAGCCTTGTCCTTCAACGATTGCCTTCATGCGGCGCATCATTTCTTCTTTTTCTGAGTAGCCACCATGAGTTTCTGGCAAAACAGGTTGAGTAGATTCAAGGTTGTCATAGCCATAAAGCCGGCCTACTTCTTCAACTAAGTCGGCTGGGATTGAAATATCCCATCTTCTATTTGGTACATGGACAGCTAAATTATCACCATCAACATCTACCTTAAAGCAAAGACGGTCAAAAATCTTTACAATTTCATCAACTGATAACTTAGTGCCCAATACTTTATTGAGGTATGAAGCAGTAGTTTTAACCACAACTGGTTCACGCTTTTGGTCAGTTGCCTTAAGAATACCTTCATCAACAGTAGCGTCAGCGTCATTTCTAAGTAAAAGCGCAGCCATGTTAATTGCCTTTTCAGCGGCATCCCAGTTAACGCCTTTTTCATAGCGACTTGAAGCTTCGGTCCGGTTAGCGTGACGAAGTGCTGCCTTTCTGACTAAAGTTGGATCAAAGATGGCTGATTCAAGAATGACATCGGTAGTTTCTGAAGTGATTTCTGAATCAAGTCCACCCATGACACCAGCCATCATTACTGGCTTTTTACCATCGGTAATGATGATATCTTTAGGGTCAAGGTCAACTTCTTTTTCATTAAGCAAAGTAAGCTTCTCATCCTTATTAGCAAGTCTTACTTCAAACTTTCCGTTAGCAAAAGTCTTAGCGTCATAAGCATGCATTGGTTGACCAGTTAACAGCATGATATAGTTAGTAACGTCAACTACATTGTTAATTGGACGAATGCCTGCATTCCAAAGACGACGTTGCAACCAAAGTGGTGAGTCTTGAATCTTAACATTCTCGAGCTTACGTAAGTAAAACTTAGGTGCAAGCTTTTCATCAACTTTAACATCGAGTGAATCTGTCCAGGCTGGACCATCTTCTTTTAAGACAACCTTTTCTTCAACCTTTGGCTTTTGGTCAATAATTGCGCCAACTTCATAAGCTGCGCCTTCCATACTCAAAGTATCAGCACGGTTAGGTGTAATATCAAAATTTAAGATATAGTCATCCATGCCAAGTGCTTCATAAATATCTTGACCTGGCTTAACTTCCGCATCCTCTGGGAAGACATAAATACCATCCGCAAATTTTTCTGGCACAACGCTGTCGCTGAAACCAATTTCTTGCAAGCCACAGATCATGCCGTAGCTTTCCATGCCGCGGATCTTACCCTTCTTGATCTTTTCATTGCCAGCAATGCGGGCACCATGAAGAGCAACAATCACATCTTCGCCTGCAGCAACATTAGGTGCACCACAAACAATTTGTAAAGGTTCATCTTCGCCGACATCAACGTGAGTTAAATGTAAGTGAGTACCTTCAACGCCTTCACAATCAAGGACATGACCGACAACTAATTTCTTTAAGCCATCCATTGGGTGAATACGGTCAGGAATTTCAACCCCGCTACGAGTAATTTCTTCTGCTAATTCGTATGGATCTTGACCATCTAAATCAAGAAAATCTTTTAACCAGTTATATGAAACTAACATCTATTATCTTTCCTCCTTACGGAATTGTTCTAAGAAACGTACGTCATTGGTGTAGAAGTCACGAATATCATCGATACCGTATTTCAAAATAGCGAAACGATCAAGACCAACACCGAAGGCAAAACCACCATAAACAGTTGAATCAATGCCAGCATTTTCCAAAACATTAGGGTGAACCATTCCGGCACCTAAAACTTCGATCCAGCCAGTGTACTTACAAATTGGGCAGCCCTTACCATCACAGTTAAAGCATGAAACGTCCATTTCAACTGATGGCTCAGTAAATGGGAAGTAGCTTGGACGCAAACGAGTTTCACGATCTTGACCAAAGACATGCTTAGAAATCATTTCCAAGGTACCCTTTAAGTCACTCATCGTGATGTTCTTATCTACTACTAAACCTTCCATTTGCATGAATTGGTGTGAGTGAGTAGCATCATCATCATCACGGCGGTATACCTTACCTGGACCAACCATCTTAAGTGGACCCTTTGAGAAGTCATGCTTTTCTAGGACTCTAGCTTGATCACCTGAGGTCTGACTTCTAAGCAAATCTTCATCATCAATGTAGAAAGTAGCTTGCATGTCACGAGCTGGGTGATCCTTAGGGATATTCATCATTTCAAAGCAGTAGTGATCAGTTTCAATTTCTGGACCTTGAACTACTTGATAGCCCATACCAATAAAGTAGCTTTCAAGGTCATCCAAGATGATGTTGATTGGATGCTTAGAACCAAGGTGTGCTTCACGTCCTGGCAAAGTAACATCAATTTTTTCATCTTCAAGCTTCTTAGCTAGAACAGCCTTGACAATCTTTTCCTTAGCTTCGTCTAATTGAGCATTGAACAGGTCACGTAATTCGTTAACCTTTTGTCCAACTTCACGTCTGTTTTCTGGCGCAACTTCACGCATTGAGTGCAAAATCTTAGTTAATTCGCCCTTACGACCAACAAGTTCAACTCTGACATCATTCAAAGTTTTTTCGTCTTTAGCCTTGTTGATTTGCTTAAGCCCTTCTTCATGGAGCTCTTTTAACTTATCAAATAAGTCCATTAAATCTTTCCTTTCAAAACAAAAAAGCCCCGTCTCCAATAGGGACGAAGCGTCGCGGTACCACCCTAGTTTGGACGCAATACGCCCACACTTAAGTTTTCGTTAACGGTGAAATACCGGAATTGATTAGATCCTACTCCCAAGATGAAATTCACAGCGTTCTTTCTATCTTCTCTTGCAGCTTTTGAAAGAAGACTCTCTGTTCAGAAAAAATATCTGCTACTAGTCTTGATCTCAGTAATTAATTAATATGATATTTCTTTTACCTGTTTCTTGCAAGCTTTTTATTTACCTTGTGGCAAAACAATGTCACTTGGTCTAATTTCCTTACCAAAGTATGGCTTCAATTCTTTATTATAATCGTAAGTAAAGAAGCTTTCGCGATTCAATTTGGTAATCTCACGATCCATCCATTTTTGCAGTGACTTGTTGCCCTTCTTCACCGCACCAGAGATGTATTGGTTAGGGCCAATAGTTTTAATTCCAACAGTAAACTTAGGATTACGCTTAACCCAAGCATACAGATAAGAATTATCATCGGCCAAAGCTGCACCACGGCCATTTTTAATCGCGTTAAACTGCTGAGTTTTCGAGTCAAACTTAAGCAAGTTTACGCCTTTTTGTTTAGTAAAATAGTTCTCTGCTGTCGTCCCTTTAGTAACGATCACGCTTTTTCCTTTCAATTGTTTTGGACTAGTTATCGGAGCTGACTTAGGGGAAATCACCCCAACCGATACTTTCATATATGGCTTAGTCCAACTAGCCACGCTTTTACGCTCTGGTGTCAAAGTGAAGTTAGCCAAAACAATATCAGCCTTATTAGAATTCAAGGTATCAATTCGATTATTGGCATTAACTTGAATAAACTTAGGTTTTACGCCCAAATCTTTCGCCACTCTGCGAGCTAGGCGCACGTCATAGCCAACACGCTTACCTTGTGAATTAACCCAGCCATAAGGCGGTAGATCGCCAAAGACAGCCACTCTTAAATAGCCACGACGTTTAATTGAAGATACATTATTTTCATTATTCCATCTGTCGCCTGAAGCAGTGCCGTTAATTCCTGGTCGCGTAATTCCAAAATAACCAGCAATTACCACAACTACCGCAAAGAGGACAGCCATGATCCAATTAAAAATCTTTTTTGCCATCATTCACACCTAAAAATCCATACTCTCTAAAAATTCTTGTGCCCGCTTAGTCTGAGGTTTAGTAAAGAATTCTTTGCCTGGTGTCTCTTCCAAAATTTTTCCGTCTTCTAAAAATAGCACCTTATCGGCAATTCTCGCAGCGAAGTTCATCTCATGCGTAACAATGATCATCGTCATATGTTCGTTATCAGATAATCTTTGCATGATATCTAGCACGCCGCGAACCATTTCAGGGTCAAGCGAAGCAGTAATCTCATCAAAGAGCATTACTTCGGGATGCATAATCAAAGCACGCACAATCGCAATTCTTTGCTTTTGTCCACCTGATAATTCACGCGGATATGCCTTTGCATAATTAGCTAAACCGACTTGCTCTAATAACTTAACTGCTTCTTGTTTAACTTCAGCTTCATCACGTTTTTGAACTTTTACCGGTGCCAATAAAATATTTTCCATCACGGATAAGTTGGGAAATAAGTCATAACTTTGAAAGACCATCCCAATCTTTTGGCGCAACAATTGCCATTCCTTCGGACTAGGATTTATTTTTTTACCGTGAAAATAAATTGCGCCACCCTCATATTCTTCAAGCCCATTCACCGTTCTCAGCAAAGTACTTTTTCCTGAACCAGAAGGTCCCAATAAGGTCAATACCTCGCCTTTATTTAAGCTAAAGTTGATATCAAACAAAGTTTGATACTTGCCATAAAATTTATTTAAATGTTCTACTCTTAAAACTTCTTCTGTCATTTCATTCACCTAATTCTTAGCAGTTAATCGTTTTGCCCATGCAGACAAGGGATAATCCAAAATAAAATACAAGATAAAGATAAAGCCATATACCCAGAACACACCAGCTGGATATTGTTGATTATTTGCTTCAATGATTTGTTGACCGACATTGATTACTTCCATGATATTGATAATCATTAATAAAGAAGTGGTCTTAATTACTCTAGTAGCCAAGTTGATTGTTGCTGGTAGTTCTAACTTAACTGCTTGAGGCAACAAGACATAACGGAACAGTTGCAGGCGATTTAGACCCAACGCTAAGCCGGATTCACGCTGCGTTTTGGGTACTGATTCCAATGCACCACGAACAATATCGCTAAACTCAGCAGCTACCCACATTGAGAAAGCTAATACCGCCATCCAAGTAGCTGGCCAATTGACGTGCAAGCTTCTTGGCAAAATATAATAAACCAAATACAGTAAAACTACGGTTGGCACAATTCTGAAGAATTCTAAGTACAACCGCAAAACAAAACGCAATGGACGATTTTTAAAAGTTCTCAAAATACCAAAAATTGTTCCTACAGCCAAGCCAATTACTAGTGACAAAGCTGCAATCCAAATCGAGGTCCATAGCCCTGCCATCAAACGGGCAAAGTTACTTCCTTCAAACAAAACATTAATCCCCGAATGAAGCATACCGTACTCTCCTCTCAAGCCAAGTTAATAATAAAATAATTGGAATCAAAATAATCGCATAAGCAATTACCAGCATCAATAAATATTCATTTGAATGGTAATACATCCCAATCAAGTCAAGGGCTGTATTAGTTAACTCCGGAATTGCAATTACTGAAAAAATCGAGGTTTCCTTAATTAAGAAAATAATATTGGCGGTTAAAGCCGGCATGCTTAGGCTAAATCCTTGTGGAAAAACCACATAGCGAGCTAATTGTAAGTTGTTCATTCCCAATGCTTTACCGCTATTAATCTGACTAGGGCTTACGCCATTAAAACCACCGGTAAAGCCTTCAGCCATATATGCTCCACCTAAAAAGATTAAGCCAATGATGCCGCAGACCTCAGCGGACATTTTTAAGCCAATTACTGGAAAGGCATAATATAAAAAGAAAAGTTGAATTAAAAGCGGTGTATTTCTAGCTAATTCAACATATGCCGTTGAAATTTGACTTAGTACTGGTAGTTTAAAATATTGTACTAAGCTGACAATAATGCCCACGATAATTGAGCCAACAATGCCAATCAATGAAAGCCATAAGGTCAGTTCAAAGCCGCGCGCAAATATTGGTAGAGCTTGCTGGATAACTGTCCAATTCATTAAAAATCCCCCAATCATACAAAAAAAGACCTACTCCCATAGGTCTCTTTAAACAATATAAAAAAGATCTACGTCTTTTCAGCTAACGTAAATCTTTTTGATCTCTGGATTAAAGCTATTCGGAAATACGAAAACTGAGTTCTTGAGTATTAAAAATAATGTTAGATACACAAGAACAACAGTCAGTATTAACATTCATCATACTTAAAGATTTCATTTTCGTACTCCTTTCACCTAATCTTATTTTAAATAAGCAACTTACAATAAGTAATATACTTCTATGCTTACTTAATGTCAATAGCTTAAGCCCATTTATCTGCCCAATTATGTACTTGATCAAAAACAGGCTTAAGTTCCGCACCTTTTTCAGTCAAACCATATGAAATAATACCGGTACTTTGATCGACGCTTCTTTTAACAATATCGTCCTTTTCAAGTTCCTTCAAACGTTCAACTAAGACACGGTCGCTGCAAGCCTCGACAGTTCGTGCCAAGTCCTTAAAGCGCATATCTTGTGTATCACACAAAGAACTGATGATTAAGCCATTCCATTTTTTGCCAATAATCTTAAACGCACTAACAAAATGACCACATAATTCATAATCTTCTGGTTTACAAGGAGCTGCGTCCTTTTTCTCTTTAACTTCTTGCATAGGTAAGTCCCTCCGTATTATATAATTCCAGTAAAAATACTATTATATAAAATACTTTTTAGTATTACTAAAATTATTATAGTAGATCTACTTACTAATTACAAGTGCTAAGCAAAGTGATAGATCATGATCCCTGCTGCAACAGCGGCATTAAGCGATTCAGCTTGTCCTTTAATTGGAATATAAAGCTTTTCATCAGCTAAAGAAGCAATTGTTTCGCTTATGCCATGCGCCTCGTTCCCAATAATTAAGGCAAGTTGTGGCACTTTTTCAAAATCAGGTAATTGCTTAGCTGAGCGGTCAAGCATTGAAGCATAAACTGGAATAGCAGCAGCTTGAAAATCAGTGATTACGTCAGCCAAATCACGTTTAATTAAATCGATGTGGAATTGGCTGCCCTGCATTGCTCGTTGCGTCTTAGGATTGTATAAGTCAGCACTCTCTGGTGAAAGGATTACTCCATCAAAGCCAGCTGCATCCGCAGTTCTAATGATTGTCCCGACATTACCTGGATCAGCTAAATTATCGAGCAAAACCCATTTACCATAGTTAAATGGAAATTCTTTTGGTTGATCAATTTTTAATACCATAAAAATTTCTTGAGAATTCTTAGTCGAACTTAAGTGGCGAGCAATCGCTTTGTTAATTAATACGACATTCTTCCCACTTAAATCAACTTCATATTCACTATCTGCTTGATCAAGTGCTTCTTCAGTACCTAAGATATACTGATATTTTTTACCAGCTTTAAGTGCTTCTTCAAACAAGTGAAAACCTTCAATTAAATATAAACCTTCATCATCACGATATTTTTTTTGCTTTAACTTCGCTAATTTCTTAATCGTTGCATTATTAACTGAACTAATTTGTTGCATATTTTTCTCCTTTTTGTATTCAAAATCTATTATAACTGATAATCTATTTTGATCATGCTAAAATCAAAGTTGAACTTAATTTAAATAAGGGAGATAAAAATGGAAACAAGAAAATTAATTTGTTCAGGCTTAGTTCAAGGCGTTGGCTTTCGTTGGTCAACCATGGCATTAGCTAACAAGATGGGTATTCCTGGCACTGTTAAAAATAATGCAGATGGTACCGTTACAATCTATTTACAAGCAGACAGTGATAAAATCGACCGCTTTATTGAAAAACTACCTACTGCATCTGGATTTGCCCAAATTCAAAATATTAGTCAAGAATCGGTTCCAGGTGTAGAAAAAATGCATGATTTTCATGTATTATATTAGAGACATACATTTTTAGATAGAAATTAAGTGGTGATTTATTTAAATGAAAAAAATTAAAAGATACGCTGGAGTACTGGCTTTATTAGCAGTAGCTACTCTTGTATTAAGTGCCTGTGGGGCAACAACTGATCCACACGTTGCACCGCACAGCGGTATTTACGGTTGGGTTTACCAATGGTTAGGCCGACCTTTACAAAATATCATGATTCAAACCGCGCACATGATTGGCGGCGATAATGGTGCTGGTTGGGGAATCGTGATTATTACGGTAGTTGTACGTGTAATCTTGATGCCATTGATGTTAGTACAGCAAAACAAGAGTGTACGTCAACAGGAAAAAATGGCTCGTCTGCAACCGCAAATGAAGTTGATTCAAAATGCAATGAGACACAAGGGGATCACCCCTGACCAACAAATGACTTTATCAACTTGGCAAAGAGAGCTTTACTCTAAAAACCAAGTTTCATTAACTGGTGGAATGGGCTGCTTGCCATTAATTATTCAGTTACCAATTATGTGGGGAATTTATCAAGCGGTATTCTATTCACCTCAATTGGCACAATCCAAATTCTTTGGTATTTCTCTAAGTTCCAAATCTGTTGTTTTAGCCATTATTGCGACTGTCTTTACCGTTATTCAAGGTTATATCTCACTAATTGGTATTCCAGAAGAACAAAAGAAGACCATGCAATCAATGATGATTGTTAACCCAATTATGACTTTGTTCTTCAGTTTATCCTTCTCTGGTGCCTTAGCTCTTTACTGGGCTGCTGGTAACTTAGTAATGATTATCCAACAAGTAATCGTTACCTTTGTCCTTACACCTAGTGTTAAGAAGCATATTGCTGATGAACTAAAAGACAAGCCAATTGAAACTGTTGTTACTAAAGAAAAAGTGGATGCTTTGTTTAATACTGCTAGTGGACAAAGTACTGCCAGCAGCGAAGCTAAGAAAGAATTACACCAAAACCTACGTAACCGCAACAAAGGTAAGCAAAAGCGTAAATAGTTATCAGTCAGGAGTAAAATCCTGACTTTTTTATTAGGAGGAAAATATGCATACTCAAGAAATATTACAACTTTTAGATGATCATGATATTAACTATCAAGTATTCTCTCATCCAGCAGTTTTTACAACTAAAGAGGTAGATAAATACTTAGAAGATGAAGATTTTGCTAAATGTAAAACTCTTTTTATTAAAACCCGTAACGCCAAAAATTATTATCTACTAATGTTACCCGAAGATAAAAAAATCGATTGGCAAAAAGCTAAAGCTGAATTACTCTCCTCTAGTTTAACCTTCGCTACTGAAGCTGAACTAGAAGAAAAACTGCAAGTTAAAACAGGGGCTGTTTCCCCATTTAGCCTGCTTAATGATCAAAGTAATAAAATTCCCCTGATTGTCGATCAAGCAGCAATGGAAGAAAACAATTTAGTTGGTGTGCATCCCAATGATAATACCAAAACAATTAGTCTTACTTGGATCGATTTAGCTAGAATTTTAAGTTCCTATGGTCATTTGTTTGAAGAAAGATCATTATAAAAAACTTCAACTTAATCCTTTTTCTCCATAAAAACTTTATTCAAAAAATCTTTTTCAATTGGATACTTCGTCAAATAATCTTGAACAATCTTGTTGATTCTTTCCTCAGCTAATTCACATGGTTCTTGATTTGCCAGCTGGTGCAAATTATTCAGTACTAATTTATACAAAAATTGCCGTTTTTCCTTGATAATCAACAGCGAGAAGTTATGGGCAGCTCGTCTTTGAAAATATCTAATTTCATTTAGCCATTCTTCAAATTGACGGAGAGTTATCTTTTCTTTAAACACACGTGTTAAAACAATCTTTTTGGCTTTGATGGGCATTAAAAAGAAATAATTCGTTGCAACACCAAATGACATTTCTTTAATAATCAGTCCGATCCCTGCTTCACCATGAGCCTCAGTATATCCCTCATATGGCTCAAGATAGTTTTGCTTAATATGCCGCATGCGCGCTTTCACATCACCGCGGTGAATTACTCGCCCATCTTTTAATTGATATTTTTCATTTAGAAACTGCCTTTGATGAATTGTTCGTGGATTAAGATTTCTGGTGAAATTTTTACCATTCTCAATAAGAGCTGTTTCTGCAAGGGCTACCTTGAAGCTTTGTTCAAACAATTGCAGACTGATCATCATCACATTTTTTATATGTTGATCTAGGCAATAGAAATCATAAATTTCTTCAAACGTTGTTTTTCGCTTAGGTTTAATGAAATCATCGTCATTAGTTTCTATGAAAAAATGATCAATATTTTGATACATAATTTCATGATAGCCATAATTAGCAGTTACCCGATCAAAAAGCTTTTCATCATTAATAATTAACCCTATGTCACGCCAAAAATCGATTCTAATTTCAGAAAGTAAATCATTAATCATTGAGCTGTCTCCTATTCCATCGAACTCTCCAACAATCGTAAATCGTAGTATTACTACTAATCTATTCAGCAATGTATAAACATCAACACCAAGAACTTTTATCCTCTTCCTATAATCTAATAAAAACGCTATCCAAATGGATAACGTCTTCACTCCCAATTAATCTGATTCTTCAGCGGCCCGTGTAGCGGCATTTTCAATAGTTTTAACAGGATTTAATCTAACACGAAAGTTGAAGTAGCCCACGTGCTCATCATCTTCAAAACCATACTCACTATAATCACCCCAGGAAACATAGTTAGATGTTCCCTTAATTCTGTAAAATAGTTGGGCAATATCACCACTACCAAGAACAACTGGATCTAAAGCTCTAATCTTTTGTCCTTTCTTAACAGATTGTTTGGTTTTCTTTAATTTAGAATTATAGATGTACAAATCTGTCTGCGGAACAATCGTAGTTGCACCGCCATCACGAAATACCGGATTGCCATTGATGCGACCAACATTCATTGCCTTGATATAAGCACCTCTGCCAATGTAATAATAGTCTTGACCTTTAATCTTATAATTCTTAATTGCATATGATTTACTACCACTTAAGTTTGTGTAATAGTAATCGTCAGTTTGTGTCTTAGTACGACGCTTACCAGCATAATTTATAATTGAGTATTTAGGAAAAACCTGTTGTCCATTAAAGCTAATACGCTTACCATTCTTATTATAAATAGCAGTGTTAGCATTCAGCTTCAAAACGCCTTTTCCATTCATGGTATTAACGTTATTAGACTTTAAATACGTCCCATCACCTAAATTAAAATATGAATCAGGATAATTAGTCCAACTTTTACCAGCATATTTAATCTTGCTACCTTTAGTTAAATAAGCCTTGCCACCGCGATAAGTTGATAAACGATTACCCTTGCTATTGTAAATATAGGTGTTTTTAATAATTCCGATCTCATTATTATTCCAGTTATAGCTACCAACCGATTTCATGTTGACATAACCACCATCGCCTAAATCTGCATAGGTTTCACCATTAACAATAGCTTGTGGCATCCCATTAAGATTAATAAAAGCACTGACCCTGGGTCCCTGAATAACAATTGGTTGACCATAAAAATTGATCGGTTTCTTAAAATTTATCCGATCTTGGCTACCTAGCTCTTTACCATTCTTATTATACAAAGTTGGATTGGTATAGCTCTTAACAGTTGTAATCTTATTCTTCAGAGTACTTGCCCGAACTACCGGTGTTAATTGATTTTGACCCGCTAAAGCTGCAGGAACCAAAAGCGCAGTTCCAGCCACAATACTTAATACAATTCTCTTAAGTTTCATAATTTATGACCTCTCTTAATTATTTTACCCTTGCATATACATTATAGTCCCTTTAATATAAGTCACTGCTAAATCATGCTTTGCCTACCGTTTAGATTCAAAATCAAATCTGTATTATCTTCCATTATTTGCCTTCTTTTACCGAAAAGCATCCAAATTGAGAATAGCAATGGAACGCCAACAATTAATACAGTATAAATATAATCAGTGATTTCGCCATTCCAAGACCAGCCAGCAGAATTCCAACCAGATTGCAAATCAGAAATATAATCCATTAAAAAGTGATAGATCATCGGCAACCATAGTTTTCCTGTATAGAGATACAATTCTGCCCAGATAAAGGCGCTCCCCATTACGCCAATAACTTGTGCAATTGTTGCAGTAAAACTTTCTCCATGCCAGCCAAAATTACTTAAATGACTAAGGCCGAACAAAATTGCTGAACCATAGATTGCAACAGGGATGCGATACTTTGGGAATCTATATGTACAACTGCAATTGGAACTAGCAAGAAAATATAAACCGCCCATAGCAGTAATACTAATAGAATCTCGATAGCCGGCAGGTTTTTTAGCAAAAAATTCCCAGTGATATGCCAAATTTAGCAAAAATTGAAAGGAAAAATTACTATGGTCAGCCAGCGAACAATTTGAGTATTAGTCTTGCTGGAATCCTTTTTAAATTGCACGTAAAAGTTCAATCCCATGATCGCCGTACTAAAAGCTAGATTGAACAAATCCCCTATAAAATAAAAATGATTGTTCCGCTGAGAAAAAGTATAACTAATCATCAAGAGAAACCAGATAATCAATTGATAGTTAAAAACTTTCTGCCAGAATTTCCTTGAAAAAATGCGTTCTTTCATTATGTCACATCCCTTAAGTTTAAATATTTTTAGCTAATTATATCGCTTAAATTAATAAAAATTATAATTATTTTCGAAGCATTTTATTTCTTATTTTCTAATACCTAAGCCTCTAGAGAAAAAAAGTCCTATTAAATCTTGGTACCCAAACCTTGATTTAATAGGATTTTGTTTATGCCTCAAGATTACTCTTAGGCATTTGTTTCTTCTCATTTAATTTTCTTAACTTAGCGGCTTTTTTCTTAGTCAACCGAGGGAACTTCAATTTAAACTGGCTGCCCTGACCCTCAACAGATTCAACACTAATTGTTCCGTTATAACTAGCAACTAATTTTTGTGCAATCGATAGACCTAAACCATTGCCACCTTTTTCACGGGTTCTAGCCTTATCCACACGATAGAAGCGATTGAAGATTTTCTTTTGATCTTCTTCAGAAATCCCCTCACCAAAGTCTTGCACAATAATATTAACATTCTTCTTAGTTACACCAGCTGAAACATTAATCTGCTTGCGATCAGTCGAATATTTAATTCCATTATCGATCAAAATTACTAGCAACTGTTCCAAATGACCGTGATACATTTGAATCTCTGTATCATCAGGTAAATCATCCTCATCCAGCTGAATCTTGAAGTCAGGATGAACCATTGCCATATCAGCGACCACTCTGCGGATGATTTCATTAACATCACTTACTTCATACGGATATTGAACATCGATTTGCTCGGCTCGAGTTAAATCAAGCATTTCCTGAATTAAATGTTTCATCCGATCAGCTTCTTGCAACGAAGCCTTAATTGATTCATCCAAAATCTGCGGATCATCCTTGCCCCATCTTTCAAGCAGGTTCAAATGCCCTTCAATTACTGCCACTGGTGTCCTTAATTCATGCGAGACATCACCAACAAATTGCTTTTGTTGCTCAATGTAACCTTGCATCCGGTCTAGCATTTGATTAATCGAAGTAGCTAATTCTTCTAACTCATCATCTCGATGTAGTTCCTTAATTCTAGCCTCACTATTAGGATCAGCATTAACTTCCTTAGCCACCTTAGACATCGTCTTAATTGGCCGAACTACATTAACAACCAAAATATAAGAAATTGCAATGAAGATAATTATTGCAATCAGTGAAATAATTACCATCCAATGAAGCAAATTACTCATCAAGCTATTGTAATAAGTCATACTATTAGAAACCACTACATAGCCAGTTAATTTGCCATTTACCTCAGAATAGATTTTCTGGTAGGTTAAAAGCATTTTGCCTTTTTTTCGGTTTACTACTTCTTCAAGTTGGTTGCCGGCAAATTCTTTTAGCTTAGGTGCAGAATTACCATTAGTAAAAACAATTTCATCATGTTTGTTGTAAACTGCTACATTAATATCTGGATTCGAAATTGATGAAATCAGGCTATCACTAAATGCTTTATTCTCTGTATCTTTTTTGCTAATAGCAGGACCGCCCCTCAAAATACGCCTGGTAGACGGTGACAGAGCAGGAATTACATTTGAGATCTCTAGCTCATCTTGAATAGAACTTAATGTCCGGTCCATCGTGGTAACTACATTATTAGATGTCTCTTGCTGCTGTTCCATCGATTGATGACTAACAATTTGATAGGCAACAACTGAAAATATGACAAAAGAGACCGTAATCGTTAATGCAACGATACTAACCCATCGCACAATTAGCGATGAGTGCTTGGCCTCTTTTTCCTCGTCTTTATTCTTGATCATCATCTTCATCTCTTACCATATAACCGGTACCACGAACCGTCTTAATGTAAGATGGTTGACCTGGAGCGTCAATCTTATTGCGTAAATAACGTACATAAACTTCAACTACGTTAGTTTCGATATTAGATTCTGGACCCCAGATCTTGTTCAATAATTGATCACGACTAACTACGTTGTTCTTATTTTCAATCAAGGTCATTAATAAGTTGTATTCGCGTTTAGTTAAATCGATTGCCTTGCCATCACCACGGTGCACAATTCGGTTAGCAGTTTCAATTGTCAAATCCTTAAATTTTACAATCTTTTGCTTAGCAACAGTAACCTTTGATGCGTCCTTTTCGATTTTAACGCGACGTAACACTGCACGAAGACGAGCTAAAAGTTCTTCAATTGCAAAAGGCTTAACAATATAATCGTCAGCGCCATGATCCAAACCAGAAACACGGTCGATCACTGAATCACGTGCAGTCATCATGATAATTGGCGTAGTCTTAACTTGACGAACACGACGTGCAATTTCCAACCCATTTAAATCAGGTAACATCAAGTCAAGCAAGATAGCATCAAAGTCTTGACTCAATGCATCTTCTAATCCCTTACGACCATTATTCTCAACAACAGTCTCGTAATTTTCATGTTGCAATTCAAGCTCGACAAAGCGAGATAAGTTCTTTTCATCTTCAATAATTAGAATTTTTGCCATGTTAATTCATTTCCTCGTAGATCAATTTGGTTTTCTAATACTAATAAATTAATTAAAAAATGTTTTTATAATTAAAGGATACTTTAAAATTGCTTCTAACACAAGATTAAAAAACAATCAAAGTAAAAATTTTCTTTGATTGTCCACCATATTTTTCAATTACATTTATTACTTATTTTTATTGTCCTTATCATTATCTTGCCCATCAAGCAAGACCTTCAATTTAGCAAAAGCTGGGTTAACTTGGTTCTTCTTGCCTTCTTCAAAAGAGGCTTCAGAAACAACTTCCCAACCTTGACCCTCTGGGAAAATATTCTTTTCTTTTTCTTCAGGAGTCAAAATAGTAGTTGGGATATGGAGTAAAATATTATCTTCTACCGCTGTTTGCAAGTCAATTTGGTCATTCTCAACTTGTACAATAGTATCGTTTTCTTCCAATTCTTCCTTGGTTGGCTTACGGTCAAGGTAGTTTTCAGTAAAAGTAAAATCTTCATGATAGTTTACCGGCTTAAGGCTTCTGCTTGATGGCACAACCAGATCAGCGGTCACATGAAAACTGCCAGTCACAAATGGTTCTTGATAGAACAAGTCACCGCTCACTTTTACATTTTTCGCATCAATTAGTAGATCTTTACTACGCTTAAAAAATTCTGGACGCATTTCCAAATCACGTTCAATGTGAGTTAATGGTTCTTTGGAATTTTGAATCCTAGAAAAACTAAGTTCTAACATTTTTACACCTCGATTGGCCGTCGACCAAAGTTTTGATCAACACCCATTATTTGTTCAAATAAACGGTCTACCCTAACTTGTAAAGCTAAAGAGCCGTTCTTAGCACTTCTTTTATCAACTTTAGAGACGATTTCTGTCTGAAATTCCTTGCGCTGTTGCTTTAAATATTTGCGACCTACCTTACTAAAGCCTAAGAGCATCAAAGACTCATGATTAAAGCTAGCCAATATATCATCCTGAGTGACATTAAGCAAAGTATATAAGCTCAAACGGCGCAAACGGGAATAAGTATAACGCTTGGACTTGATATGCCGCAAAAATTCTGTAAAATCGCGGGCTAAATGAATCTCTTGTTTCATCTTATATTCAAGCCCTTCGCTCATTTGATAAATATGACGCAATTCTTCAACTGAAGATGATTCAATTCGATACTTCAAAAATGGGTATAGCAAATTCCAATTAGGATAAATTTTCTGCTCAGCTAACACCATTGCTTCTGCTTTAGGCATCCAATACTTTAAATTTTTTGTATCTTCACCATGCAATAATAAATTTCGAATCGCACTGGCACTTTGGACAACTTTTTCTCTTTGTAAAAGGTCATCATGTCCTGCTCCAATTCGGTTGACCGGATGCAGGTTTAATGGTGAACCTAAATTATGATTAGCTACTGAATACGCTAACCCCAAAATAGCATTTGGCTGATTAACTTCATAGCCTACTTCATGCGCTACCATTTGGTTATATTGTGTTGAATAAGTTTGGCTATAATCTCTAAAATCCATGTGATTCTGGGGAATTTCCGCAATTCTTTTGCCCAAATAAGCAAAATTCAGGTTAGCATCTTCTACACCAAAGACTAAATCAGTTACGCCTAATTTAGCAAGTTGTTCAATGTTTCCGAGAGCAAAAAGATCAGCTGGTTCCACTACCGTTGAAAATGGTGTTTCAAATACCAAATCGGCACCAGATTGCAAAGCCACCTTAGCCCGCTCCCACTTGCTCATAATCGCCATCTCACCACGTTGCACGTAGTTACCAGACATGAGCACCACAATTGGATCATTACCAGCAACCAAGCGTGCTTGATTTAGTAAGAACTCATGTCCACTATGGAAAGGATTAAATTCCGCAATAATCCCAACAACACTCATTGCTTAATCTTCCTTCAATTCAACTTGCTTACCGTTAGCCCATAGCTTTTCCAAGTTATAAAATTCACGTGCTTCCTTAGTAAAGACGTTGACTACAACATCACCTAAATCGAGCAAAAGCCAGTTAGAATCTCTGGTACCTTCAATACGGTAGTCAGTGTAGTTGTTTTCGTGAGCCGCATCAACAATTGAGTTAACGATCGCATGTAATTGACGATTAGAGCCTGCACTGGTAATGACATAGTAATCAGCTAAAATACTGATTCCACGCATATCGTAAGCTTCAGTATCTTCACCATGACGGTCACTAATTGCTTGGGTAGTAAAATCTAAAATTTCTTGACTAGTCAATATTTTTCTCCTTTTTATTACTTAATTCCCCATACATTGTATGCTTCTAAAGTACGAGGATATACTTTATTTTTATTTTCAATTAAAAACTCTAAGGTGTGCTGCAATTCATAGCCTACCCCTTCATCAAGACTAGCATAAGCAACTTTGCGCGCTTCTTCAACTCCTGGAAAATCTCGTCCGGGTTCAATAAAATCAGCTACAAAGATAATTTTATCTAATGTAGTCATCTTAGTATCACCAGTCGTATGACGACGTACGGCAGTTAAAATCTCAGGATCCCTAATTTTTAAATCACGTTCAATAAAGAAAATCCCCACAATGCCATGCCAGATGGCCCGATTCCAATTAAGCAAATCTGGATCAAAATCCTGTTCCTTAATTACCTTACGATACTCTTCTACCGGTACCTGCTTGGCATAATCATGAACAAAGCCAGCTAAGGCTGCTTTTTCTTCATCATATCCATTTAACTTAGCCAACTTACGTGCAGTTTCACTAACACGAACACAATGTTCAAAACGTTTTTTCTTCATGTTTGCCTTTTCTTTAGCAACAATTTGTTCACTAGAGAATGGTGAATAAGTATTTTTAAAAATTAGTTTCGTCAAGGTAAAGCCCCTTTTCTTCAATATATTCTCTGACGGCTTCTGGTACCAAGTAACGAATTGAAGTGCCAGTTGCGACACTGCGACGAATAGCAGTCGAACTTAGGCGAATATCTGGTGCGTCAACCCAAATCATGGGATATTGCGGATCTTGTGGATAACCTGGGCGACGAATTCCGACCAATGTTACTAGCTTAGCCAGGGTCGGAGCTTCCTTCCAAGTATGGAAACTGTTAACCTGATCACTGCCCATAATCAAATAATAGTCATTCTGAGGTGCTTTTTCCTTGAGATAACGCATAGTATCCACAGTATAAGAAACGCCGCCTCGGAACAATTCCAATAGTTTTACCCTAAACCTAGGATTATCGCGCGTAGCTAAATCAAGCATTGTTGCCCGATCTTTAGCAGAAGTCAGCGGCGCATTTTTATGCGGTGGAATATTATCCGGAATAAACCAGACCTCATCCAGCTTCAACTTAGTCATTGCTTGCTCTGCCGCTACCAAGTGCGCAATATGCACCGGATTAAAGGTACCACCCATAATCCCAATCTGACGACCTTTACCTTGTTCTTGTTCCAATTCTGCTTCAACTTTAGCAGTTGGCATTTTTTCAATACATTTTGGATTAACCATATGCAAACCTCTAAATCAATGCACGACGAATACCTAAACCAATCCCATCTGGTGTGTAAGTCTTAACAACGCATCCCTTGGGTACAGTCACAAAACCAATTCCACCAAATAAAAGGTCACTCTTATATTCCGTTCTAAATTCTTGACCCTTTAGTGGTGCCATTTCATCATCTGCAGCTGGTGGGGATAACAATTCACCTTTATGCTTTTTATAAAAGTCATCCGCATTAGCTGTCTTAGTACGGTGAATATACATTCCACGAGCAACGTAAACAGTAAAGCTAGTCGATTCGCCCTTGAGATAATCAATCCGTCCCAAACCAGCTAAGAATAAAGTATTACCAGGCAATAATTGGTAAGTAGCTGGCTTTAAAGGCTTCTTAGGTGAGACCAGCTCCAAATCCTTAGCATTTAAGTGCGTAGCCAATTGATTCTCGGTCATGATCCCGGGCGTATCAATCAAAAAGTGACCATTTTCTAGAGGAATTTCAATTTTGTCTAAAGTAGTTCCAGGAAAGCGTGAAGCGGTGATCAGGTCTTGAATATCACCCATCATGTCAATAATGGCATTGATTAAAGTTGACTTACCAACATTAGTTGTCCCTACAAAATAGACATCTTTGTCTTGCGATTGCTTATTAATATAAGCGATCAAATCTTCCAAGTTCAACTTCTTTTTAGCTGAAACCAAGAAGATTTCCTTAGGATAAAGCCCCATTCGGTTAGCTTCTTGTCTCATCCAATCCTTAATCTTACTTTGCTTAGAGTTTTTAGGAAATAGATCAAATTTATTACCAACTAAAATAAAATCATTATTTCCAACAAAACGCTTCAATGATGATAGCAAAGAATTTGAAAAATCAAATAAGTCAACTACATTAACAATTAAAGCTTTCTTTTGTCCTAAAGAGTTAAGCAAAGCCAAAAAATCATCATTGTTTAAATCAACTGGCATGATTTCATTGTAGTGCCGCAATCTGAAGCAACGTTGACAATAAACATCCGCATTTTCTTCTTGCTTTGCCTTATCTAGTGCACTTTTTGGCAGATAACCTGCTTTTTCAGGATCATCGGATTGCAGCTTGGCACCGCAGCCGATACAAATAATATCCTCATCCATTTGATAGCTCCTTCTTAAATGTTACTCGATGTGATAAACCCAGGAAGAAAAAGATAATTTTTTCAAAGAAACGATTGATTCTCGTATTCCACTTATCAGTTTCAACTAATGGCTTAACTAGAACAGTCTTCACGCCGGCCAAATTCCCTGCTTGCATGTCAGTGATTAGTTGGTCGCCAACCATCATAACCTGATCTTTTTGCAAATGCATTGCTTCGCGCTTCTTGGTGATCGCAAATGGCAATGGCTTACGTGACTTAGCGACAAATTCGATATGGTAAGGATCAAGTACCTTGCCCACTCTTTGAGCATTATTGTTAGAAATGACCACGAGAGTGATTCCCGCCTTGGCTAACTTTTGATTAAAATTATCCATTTCTTTGGCAGTTTCAAATTTATTCCAGGCGAGCAATGTATTATCTAGGTCCGAAAAAACCGCCTTAATGTCCATTTCATTCAACTTCTGGGGGTCCAGATTGTAAATCGTATCAATTGTATATTTTGGTCTAAAAAGCATATCAACACTGCTATATAAAACATAGAAATATGTATAAGAATGTATATTTTTTACATATCAGAAAGAAATATAGTCCTTCCTTTCTTCGCTTTATTTACTGCTGTCATCATTAGTATTCCAATATTCCAATCTAGGAATAATCGCATTGACTAACTCTTGCAGCTTAAGGGCTTAGCCAGCCCCGTTTTCATTATTTTGCTAAAGCTAAAAGATTTAACACTGCATTATCATCACGATCATTAGTATAACCGCATTCATAACAAATATACTCATTGTGCTTAGTGTGATGTTTTTGGTTGCCTTGCAAAGTGATTTTTTCATCACCTTTTTTAACATAACCACAATTAGCACATCTTTGGGTTGATGGATATGTTTTATCAGCCAAGATTAATTCTTTGCCATACCACTCACATTTATAAGTCAATATCTGTCTAAACTTACTGAATAATGATCTCTGCATGCCTTTTGAAGCGACGTGCGTCATCATCATTTGTTTAACGGCTAAGTCTTCAATCACTATTTGATCATAATTATTAACCAATTTTGTAGTGAATTTTTGCAAAAGATCGTTTTGAATGTTGGCTACTTTACGATAATCACGTTGCAGTTTGGTTCTCACTTGCACGTAATTATTGCTTTGGCCAGCTAACTTGCCATTAGCCCGTCTTTTCTTAGCCAGCATTCTCTGATAATGCTTAATGCGCTTGTATAGTTTTTGCAATCTTGATGGCAAAACATTGATTTTGCCCCCAGTGTAGTTGAAATGTCCCACATTAACATCAACAGCTGTCTTTCTACCTGTTCTAGGCTTTACCAAAGTTTCTTCTTCATAAGAAAGAGCGGCATAATAATGTCCTCTTTCTCTAAAGACACTAGCAACTTTAATTTGCTTCATTTTTAAAGCTTCATATGTTGGAATATCGAACCAGGTTTTAATGCCTCTGGGCTTGTCTAAGCGTAGCTTACCATTAACCACTTTAGCCCGGTCAGTCTTAAAGCCTTGTCGCGGGGCTTTCTTTGATTTGAAATGTGGTTTTCCCCAATCAGGCTGTGCCTTATCAAAGAAATTCTTCCAAGCATTAGCCAAATCTTTGACTGCTAATTGCAAGCATCTAGCAGACAGAGCAAACTGCCAGTCTGCCTTATTATCGACTAGCTCATCACGTATTCTGCGCTCATTTGGACTGGGATTATTATCCTTATCTAAGGTTCGTGCTTCATACATGTCTTGCCAAGTGGCTAAAGCTTGATTCCAGCAATATCTGCGATAATCACAAAGCTTATCCAGCTCTTGTTGCATGGTCTTGTTAGGTTTTAATTCGACTACTTGAGCCTTGATCATTTGTTTCACCCCCAATACAAACATAAATTTAGCAAAGAGTGAAATAAATACAAGCGAACAAAATATTAAATTTTTAGTTTTTGACCTGCTTCTATGTTTTATATTTCTGAACAGATCTTTGTATCTTGTCTATCTTTTAACTGTTAATTTCCTCCATTTTTTATCACCTTATATCATATCAAAAATGGGTTTGCTTTAGAAATTTTTGTTTTTTTCTGATGAAAAAGTGTTACAATACTAAACAATTTAAGCAAAATCATCAATCAATAGAAAGGATCACCATGAGAAAATTCATCGATTTACACCTTCACCTCGATGGTTCTGTCCCAGTTGCTACTGTTAAGAAGTTAATGCAGGAACATCACATGCCACAGTTAACTGATCAAAAATTGCGGCAAGAATTGTCAGTTGATAATTCTTGCGCTAGCTTGGAACAATTTTTGGAAAAGTTTGACTTACCTAACCAGTTAATGCAGACAAAGCATGATCTGGAGATGATTGTGTTTGATCTTCTTTGCGAATTAAAACAACAAGGTCTAGTCTACGCCGAGATCCGCTTTGCACCGCAATTACATACTAAAAATGGTTTAACGCAAAGACAAGTAATCGCTGCAGCAGTCAGCGGTATTACGAAGTTTTATCAAAAACAAAAAGCAGACAAAGATCAGCCTGAATTACACGCTGGTTTAATTCTCTGTTTGATGCGCTTCGCCCACAATGAAAAAGAAAACATGGAAACGGTTGAGCTAGCGAAAGAATTTTTAGGTCATGGCGTTGTTGGCCTTGACCTAGCTGGTGCGGAAGGCCCGATCCCTAACATTAACTACCAGCATTTTTTCAATCGTGCCCAAGAATTACACGTTCCTTATACCATCCATGCTGGTGAGGCTGCAGGACCTGATTCAATCCGTCAAGCATTAAAAATTGGCGCGAAACGGATCGGCCATGGCATTCGCTGCACTGAAGATCCAGCACTTACCCAATATCTGATTGATCACCAAATCATATTGGAATGTTGCGCCACTTCAAATATGAACACCAAAGCTTTTGATCAGATTGATTCTTACCCAATAAAAAAATTATTGCACATGGGGATGAAAGTTACGCTAAATTCAGACGACATGACTGTATCTAACACTAATCTACCTCATGAATATCAGTTACTCGAAGAAAAAACTGCTTTGACTCCCGAGGAAGAAACTACTCTTTATCTCAACGCGGTTGATGCAGCCTTTACCACGCCAGATGAAAAAATCAGATTACGGGCATTAATTCAAAAATAGATAAAAAAATAAGCTAGGAAAATTTCCCCAGCTTATTTCTTTTGTTATTAGTTCAAAGCCTTCTTAGCAGTTTCTGCTAATTGTGCAAAAGTCTTTGAATCGTTGTAGGCAATATCAGCTAACATCTTACGGTTCATGTCAACACCAGCTAACTTCAAGCCGTGCATTAACTTAGAGTATGAAATGTCGTTTTGTCTTGCAGCTGCGTTAATACGAGCAATCCATAACTTTCTGAATTCGCTCTTACGTCTTCTACGGTCGCGGAATGCGTACTTGTATGAAACGAATAATTGAGTGCTTGCAGCCTTAAATTGCATGTGCTTTGCGCCACGGTAACCCTTGGCAAGCTTCATGATCTTCTTACGACGTTGACGTGTTACTGTTCCACCTTTAACTCTTGGCATTTAAAATTCCTCCTACTATAGTCTGTCTTAATTAAGAACAAGTATTAGTGCATTTGAGCAACCATTTGCTTGATACGCTTCATATCACTCTTTGAAACCATAGCAGCTTTTCTCAAGTGACGACGTTGCTTCTTTGTCTTACCGTGGAAACGGTGACCAGTAAATGCGTGGTGACGCTTTAAACCACCATTTGCAGTTCTCTTAAAACGCTTAGCAGAAGCGCGGTGTGTTTTCATCTTTGGCATATTTCTATTTCCTCCAATTAACTACTTTTTCTTTTTGTCCTTATCACTCTTAGGTGCAAGCATCAAGAACATTGAACGACCTTCCATCTTAGGCTTACTAATTACATTAGCAATGTCTGAGGTTACTTCGGCCATTTTTTCAAGTACTTGTTGACCTAATTCCTTGTGAGTGATGGCACGACCTCTAAAACGAATTGAGACGCGAACCTTAGCTCCTTCTTTAGAAATGAACTTACGAACGTGCTTAAGTTTAGTTTCGAAGTCGTTACCTTCAATAGTTGGACTCAAACGAATTTCTTTGACACTGACTGTCTTGGAATTCTTACGGGCTTCCTTAAGCTTCTTTTGTTGTTCAAAGCGGTACTTCCCGTAATCCATGATACGTGCTACAGGTGGCTTAGCATTTGGAGAAATCAGAGCTAAGTCAAGACCTGCATCGCTTGCACGACGTAAGGCATCACTTTTACTCATCACACCAACTTGCTGACCATCTTCATCAATTAAACGAACTTCGCGAGCGCGAATTCTGTCGTTTAAGATTAAACTTCTTGGTATAACTGTTCACCTCCGTGTTAATTTGAGGACAAGAAAAAGGCGGGTTATAAGAATCATACCCGCCTTTAATCAACAGAAATTATCGATCAGCCTAGAGGTTTACTTAACTTAGGCGAGAAGCGGGTGCTTCTTCTTGTTCTCAACTAATAGAATTATACCCGTTTATCCTACCTACGTCAACATGATATTTCTGCTTTTTTGTAATATCTACTTAACATCACAATAGAAAATAATATCGGCCTTACCTTCTTGCTTGGTATGGCAATAAACATTAGTATCCATTCCACCAATGTAAAAACCTGTTTTCAAATAAAATAAGCATGCGCCTGGATTATTATCTTGTCCTTGTGTGTAAAGTCCAGCATAGTCATTTTCTTTGGCAATTTCCTTTGCCTTAGCTATTAACTTTTGCCCACATGCTGGTCACGATAGTTTTTATTCACTTTAAGATCAGATAAATACATATATTTAAAAAATCCTGGTTGTAAAATTGCTAATCCAATACAATTTTTACCATCATATGCACCAATGAATGTACTCTCTTTCATTGCATCATAGTCATAATTTTCATCAGGAAAGCACATTTCTGTAACTTTTTCTGATGAATACTTTTTTAATTGATAATCCCATTTACCGTTATTATAAGAAACCAAAATTTGTCCGAATAATTTAAATGGCTCATTAAGAATATTAATATCTACTTTGTGCTGTGAATCAATTATTTTTGTTGTAATCATATTTATTTCTCTTATTCATCAATTTAACTCTTAGTATAATGCTAACGATCCGTTTTTTCTCACATTACGATTAGTAATTTCAAACATGATCAGTCCAATTATTAACCAAAGCACGGCGTTAAACAAAGAAGCAGCTAAGTAAAAGCCTAGACTGTAGGGATGTTGGTTAACAGCTAGTCTCATCCAGCTAACCATGGGAGAAATAGGTAAAAGACAAAATAAACACTTAACTCCCAAAGAATAATTTTCAAAATTAATTAGTAAAATTCCCAAATATACATATTGAAAAATTGCTAAAGTACTGCCAATTCGCTTAAAATGCAAAATCAAACTCACAACTAAGTATCCTAAACCAGTAGTAGTCACCAAAGCTAACAAGAAAGGAACAACCAGAACAATAGGAAATTTAATCCAATGATCAGTTAGCAACATAATGATTATTAATGCTAACACTGCCTGCACCGCCGAAATAATGATATTAACTATGCTTTTATTAAGAAATAATCTTCTAGCAGAAATTGGCATCAAAAACTGTTGCTCTAAAATACCATTTTGCATTTGGTTGGTCATAGTCATCCCCATTTGACTAATTGTGTTCTGGATTAAAGTCCACAAAATATAGCCAATGACCAAGGCATTCAGTGAAGTTCCAATTACCCCGCCGCCTACTAAGGTACCTCCAAGAAAGATAGCTATAAACATCATGATTAGCAAAATAAAGTCTGAAAAGTAACTAAATGAATATCTTTTATACAGCCACATTTGTCGCCAGAACTCAGCTTTTAAACTCGTCATTATTCTTCTCCTGTGTAGTATTCAAATATATCTTCTAAATTTCTCTTTTTAGTTTGGACCTGACTAATCGGTAATTCTCCTAATAACTGAAGCACTTTTGGTAAATCATTTTGGCATTTAACTTCTAATTGATAACGATCAGCCTGCTTTTTTGTCAAATTACAATAAGTTGATATTTTTTCTTTTTCCTTAGCAGTAAATGATTGTGACAAGGTAAATTCCAAAATCGTCCATTTATTCAATCTGACCAGACTTTCTTTCATATTATCTGAAAAGACTAGCTCTCCCTGGTTGATCAATAAAATTTTTTGAGCCACTTTTTGAGCAAAACCTAATTGATGAGTAGTAATCAAGACTCCCACGCCATCGGCACTTAGTTCTTTCAAAATATTAATTACTATTTGAGCTGATTTAAGATCTAACCCTAAGGTCGGCTCATCTAATATCAGTAATTTTGGCTGCGCAATCATTGCGCAACAGATCCCTACTATTTGTTGCATCCCGCGACTTAAACTGGTAATCGTCGTATCTTTTTTATCCAACAGACCAAACTTCTTTAGCAATTGAAGGCCATTATGCTCCGCTTCTTTTCTAGATAAACCTCGTTGGCCACCCCCAATAAATAAAATTCTCAATCGGTGACAAGGACCAAAACATATTCCGCGAGCCTTCCAAAAGAACTCCCGTATTTTTTAGGAGCAATAAATTTCTATTGGTCATCTCTTTCCCCTCAAAATATACTTTTCCATGATCAGGACTAACTAAATTCAAAATCATCTTTAAAGTTGTCGTCTTGCCCGCACCATTTAGTCCAAGAAAAGCCACTATATCGCTATGATCTACTGTAAAAGAAATATCTTTTACTGCTTTTTTGTTTGTTGCTTGATAAGTTTTTGATAATTTGTCTACTGTTAATAATGCCGTCATTTTACTCACCATTTTTCTTCAATTTTTTGTTAATTTGATTAACCTCATGCCATAAATGAAAGAAATAAGTGCCATAAGCAATAGTGTACATAATGATAAAACTGATAACTGTAGTCATTAGTAAAGACCAAGAATAGCTAAAACTATTGATAATCAAATTGAAAAGTAACCATGCTACTAAACAAACAAAGAAATTGACTACAATTTGTGTTCTCAAAGACCAAGAATCATTATTAAAAATCCAACCTGCAAAATAAAAAAAGACACCGATAAAGAAGGATATTATTAACCAAAACAAGAAATTAACAGCTGATAATTTTGCCGTTTCTAAATCTTTCCAGTTAGAAGAAAATAATAGGTCCACTGCAAACCAGGTCATACCAATTCCAATTCCCATCAAACCACTATCCAGCATATATCGAGCATGTTTCATAATCCTAGCCTCTCTTTCAGTTCTTTAATCCTTCGTCGTGAGATTTGCACATGTAACTCATTATTCAAAATAGCATCAATATTACCATTACTCAGAATTTGCAAATGATCTAACTGATGATAATTAAGCAACGCGCTTCTTGATACTGTCACGAAATCTGACGGCAATACTTTTTGTACTTGATACAAACGTCCTTTATACAAATAGGTATCTTGCTCCGTATACACGTAAGTTTTATCATTTTCCACCTGTACCAGATAGATTTCACTAAATTTTACTGGATATTCGTCCCCTCGACGAAAACACCAGATGAACTCCTTTTTATTAGTCAGCTCATTAGCAATCTGACTAATTTTATCTGTCATTCTATGTAGCCAAAACTCAGCTTTTTCTTCAGGTAAGTTTTCATCAATATTGAATTTTACTTTCAAGATCACCCCTCCTTCATTTGATTATTAGTATAGATAATTCTAATTTTTTTGCCATAAAAAATCGGTGAATGGTAAGTTTTCTAAGGTGAATGGTTACCAAATTATTTGCATAATATTAACACGTAATAGGATTTGAATTTAAAGGTAAAAATATGACAAAAAAGCAGTATTAAGTAAAATTCAAGTAACTTTAGATGTCATTGGCGGAAAATGTAAGCCTTTGATCTTACATTATTTACAAGAAAATGGCACAAAACACTATAGTGAAATCCTCCGTTATTTAGATAGCGCACCAAAGAAAACCTTAACAGCACAACTAAGAGGATTAGAAGCTGATAAAATTATCAAACGTACAGTAATTCCTACGGTTCCGGTTCAAGTAAAATATAGTATTACTGATTATGGTAAAACTTTATTTCCAATACTAGATATTATGTGTGCTTGGGGATACGTAAATCAGACTAACTATAATGTTAAACAGAGACTGTAAAATAGTTTGTGTAAGGATGAATGATTCCTTAAATTTATTTCTTTAAACATTAGAAAAAGGAGTTCCTTTCTCGTATGATTGGTTTGAACAAAAAAACACATACAGAAAGAAGAACTCCTTCATGAATGATTTTACCAAAGATTTTGCTCAAG